>JAEUSS010000029.1 GCA_016788685.1 Prolixibacteraceae bacterium
GTATGACGCGATTTTACCGCAAGCCCGCAAATTGAAATATACTGTTGAAACGCACTACCGGCGTTATCATGATATCGCTGACCTGAATTTACTGGAAGCAATTTTAACCGAAAAACATCCAGAATACCTTAAAGCTTTCCATTCAGTTCTTAAAGATAAAAGACTATATGCCAACAACATGTTCATTCTTCGAGATGAACACTATCAGGAATTTATGGCTTGGTGGTTTGATGTACTTTTTGAATTTGAACGCCGGATCGATTTAGACAAATACACCGATTACCAGAAACGAATACTCGGATTTTTAGCCGAACGGTTGCTAAATGTCTGGTTCAAAAAGAAACAGCTCAATTGCATTGAATTGCCGGTAATTTACTTCAAACGATTCAAATTTGAGTAACTCGGTTCATCCGGACAAACCACTGAAATAGCTTATTCAAACCAAATAGTGTATTTTTGTCTGAAAATATCAATATTTCATGCTCGATCAATCAACTATCTGTGCGATTGCAACTTCACCCGGAATGGGTGCGATTGCAACAATCCGTCTTTCAGGAGAAAAAGCTCTCGAAATTGCGGACTCGGTGTTCCAGTCGCCCAAAACAGGCAAGAAACTGGCAGCGGAAAAGCCGAATACCTTGCATTTTGGAAGTATCTCGGACGGAAAAGAGTTAATTGACGAAGTGGTTGTTGGCATTTTTCGTGCGCCTCATTCGTTTACCGGCGAAGAAGTGGTAGAAATAACCTGTCACGGTTCGGTGTACATTCAGCAACGAATTTTGCAGTTGCTCATTACCCGCGGAGCACGCATGGCACTGCCCGGAGAATTTACTCAACGGGCATTCCTGAACGGAAAAATGGACCTTTCGCAGGCCGAAGCCGTTGCCGATCTGATTGCTTCTACGAACAGGGCTGCGCAGAAAGTGGCTATTAACCAGATGAGAGGCGGATTTTCTTCGGAGCTGACCGCCTTGCGGGGGCAATTGTTGCATTTTATTGCCATGATAGAGCTGGAACTCGACTTTAGTGAAGAAGATGTTGAATTTGCTGACCGCGAACAGCTAAAAGAGTTAGTTGCACGGATCGAACGAATTATCCGGAAACTGAAAGATTCGTTTCAATTGGGCAATGTGATCAAGAACGGGATTCCGGTTGCCATTGTCGGAGAAACAAATGTTGGCAAGTCAACACTCCTGAATGCTCTGCTGAATGAAGAAAAAGCCATAGTGTCTGATATTCATGGAACTACACGTGATGTAATCGAGGATGTGGTTAATATTCACGGAACCGCTTTCCGCTTTTTTGATACTGCCGGAATCCGGGAAACCACAGACAAAATTGAAACGATCGGAATTGAGCGTAGCTACAACAAACTTGATCAGGCAACCATAGTTATCCTGGTGGTTGACACCCAAAATCGTTTCGAAACCGTTGTCTCCCGAATCGCCAAAATCAGGAAAAGAATATCGGGGCAACACCTGATTATAGCCGCCAATAAAGTTGACCACGGCCTGCCTGAAACAATTGATAAACTCAACGAAATACCGCTTGGAGACAATGAAAAACTGATTTTTATTGCTGCCAAACAAAAAACAAACCTCGAACTCCTGATTTCTGAAATGCAACATGCTGTTTCATTGGATTCAATCAGCGAAGATGCTGTGATTGTAACCAATACACGTCACTTCGAAGCACTTTCCAGAGCACACGAATCCATTGAAAGAGTGCAACTTGGGCTCAAAAATCTGATTTCAGGAGACTTTCTGGCGCAAGACATCCGTGAATGCCTGCATTACCTCGGTGAAATTACCGGTGAAATATCAACCGATGAGATTTTGGGGCATATTTTTAAGAATTTCTGCATCGGCAAATAAAAAATAACTACCGGCAAGGAAGGGATAAGATTTTAATAACACCAATACTTTAAATGAAGCTACGTTCATTTTCTTTCCGCCGGGCCGTGCCTGATGATATCGCCGCATTAAAGAATTTATACCACGCCACCGTATTAACGATAAACAGAAGAGACTACTCGAAAACAGAAGTAGCTGACTGGGCTTCATGTGGGGACGATTTATGCCGATGGAAAGAATTGATAGAAACACTCTATTTCATTGTAGCGGAGAGTCCGCGATCACAAATCGTCGGATTTTCGTCTATTAATCAGCAGGGGCATTTGCATTCAATGTTTGTTCACAAAGACTTTCAGGGAAAAGGAATAGCAACGATGCTTCTGGATGAGATTGAGCGATACGCAAAAGAAAGTGGAATCGAAAAAATAACGTCAGATGTAAGCATAACTGCCCGTCCATTCTTTGAGCGAAGGAATTATTCGGTAGAAGCACAGCAGAAACGACGGGCAAACCAGCTTTACCTGACGAACTTCCTGATGACTAAAACCATAGATAAAATATAGACACCACCATCGTGTTCCTGCTTATTTCATTTTCCCCTATAAATCACACACTTGATAAGTGACCTGAAGGGTTCACCCGGATACAATTCCTCATTTCTAAAGAAATTCTCCAGAACAAAAACAGCGTTCTCCTGTTTT
The DNA here is from genome assembly GCA_016788685.1 of Prolixibacteraceae bacterium. GTDB lineage: Bacteria > Bacteroidota > Bacteroidia > Bacteroidales > Prolixibacteraceae > Aquipluma. The sequence continues at coordinate 2,555 of JAEUSS010000029.1, forward strand.
TGAATCCGTATTCTGTAATATTGGAAAATTAATACCTGTCGAAACATATGTATCTTGAAAAAGTATCTCTGGTGAAAACGAAAAAAGCAGCAGCAGTGACCATATTGGATGATTATTACTTGGTTTGCCTGAGCCGGCAGCTAAGCCTCCTGGGTAGAAAAGAGGTTCACAACGGACGGGCACATTTTGGAATCTTCGGTGACGGAAAAGAACTCGCTCAGGTTGCTTTTGCCAAAACATTCCGGAAAGGCGACTGGCGTTCAGGTTACTATCGGGACCAAACATTTATGCTGGCGCTTGATTTACTGAAACCTGAAGAATTCTTTGCCATGATGTACGGCGACACTGACCCGGATTTCAATCCTTCGACCGGAGGACGAAATTTTAATAACCATTTCAGTACAACCAATATAAATCAGGACGGCCAAATTCAAAACCTGATGGAGCAGTTCAACTCGGCTTCAGACATTTCGCCGACTGCCGGACAAATGCCCAGACTACTTGGACTTGCCCAGGCCTCGAAAATGGTAAGGCAAAATCCGGAACTAAAACAGCACCTCCGGAACAATGTCAGCGGAAATGAAGTTGCTTTTGGCTCCATCGGCGATGCCAGCACATCGGAAGGAATGTTTTTTGAGACCATTAACGCCGCTGCGGTTATGCAGGTTCCGCTGGCCGTGGCAGTCTACGACGATGGTTTTGGCATTAGTGTACCCATTGAACTGCAAACAGCAAAATCAAGCATATCAAAAGCATTAAAGGGGTTTGAGAATGATAACGGCAACAACGGGATTTCAATTTACACCTGCAAAGGATGGGACTATCCGCAGTTGGTACAAACTTTTTCAGAAGGTGTCGCCCACTCCCGCCAAACCCAAAACCCTGCGTTATTTCACATTCAGGAACTAACCCAACCACTTGGCCATTCCACGTCCGGATCGCATGAGCATTATAAGTCGAAAGACCAGCTTGCATGGGAAAAAGAGTTCGATTGCCTGGTACAGTTCAGGAAATGGTTGCTCGAAACCGGGAAAGCCGATGGGGAAACGCTGAAGGAAATTGAAAGCAGAGCTGCCCAAAC
>JAEUSS010000015.1 GCA_016788685.1 Prolixibacteraceae bacterium
AAAGCCATCGGCCCCGGTAACAAGTATCTTTGAGTTTGATATCATATTAGGATGATGATTTTGAATACAAATTGAATAAAATATTACGCATGAATTTTAGGATCTTCGAACGAGGTGGTTGGAGCTATATGTTTAGTCAGAGTCCTTATGCTCTATGTGATCATTCTGATTCCTTTATAGCTTATACACCTTCTCATCCGCCTCCTGAATCACATTCCTCAGATCGACGATCAGGCGGGCATGTTTCTGGATCATCTCCGGATCGAAGACCGCATGGTTGGTGGTGATGACCACGCAATCGGCGTTTCGGAGGGTTTCTGCGGTTAGTTGAACCGATTGCAGCGACGTCCCTTCATTTGTTTTTACCGTGGGGATATACGGATCGTGATAGGTGGCCAGTCCGCCTTTACGGACGATGGTGTCGATGATTTCGAGGGCCGGTGATTCGCGTGCATCATCGATGTCGGGTTTGTAAGCTACACCCAGAAACAGGATGTTGCTGCCATTTACCGGCTTTTTGTGCTTGTTCAGCGCCGTGGCGATTTTGATGTACATGTAGTGCGGCATGCGCATGTTGATGTGCCCTGCCGTATGGATCATGCTTAAATCAAAATCATATTTTTTAGCGATGTGTTCGAGGTAAAACGGGTCGAGGGGGATACAATGTCCTCCGATGCCCGGTCCGGGGTAGAACGCCTGAAACCCGAATGGTTTTGTTTTCGCGGCTTCAATCACTTCCCAGATATCAATCCCCATTTTTCCGGATAACAAGGCCAGTTCGTTAATCAAACTGATGTTGACCAGCCGGTACGTATTTTCAAGAATCTTAACCATTTCAGCTACCTTAGGCGAGCTGACCGGGTGAAGCCGGTCGATGGCTTTGGAATAAATCTTTTTGCCGATTTCCAGTCCTTCCGGAGTAATAGCCCCCAACACTTTGGGCGTGTTTTTGGTATGAAAGCTGACGTTTCCCGGATCAACCCGTTCCGGAGAATAGGCGAGCCAAAAGTCCTTGCCGTGCAGAAGTCCGGATTCACGTTCGATAATGGGAAGCATAAAATCTTCAGTTGTGGTGGGGTAGGTGGTGCTTTCGAGGCAGATGAACGTACCGCGTTTCATGTTTTGTCCGATGGCAATGCAGGCCGATTCGATGTAACTCATATCGGGCTTGCGGAACTTATCCAGGGGAGTGGGCACGCAAATCAGCAGGGCATCACATTCCTTGATTCCCGAAAAATCGGTGGTGGCGGTCAGCCGGATGTTTTCGACGACTTCGCGCAACACCGCATCACGGATGTCTTTGATGTAATTGTCGCCATGATTGATTTTGTCCACTTTATCGGAAGACTTGTCGAATCCGATTACCCGCACTCCGGCTTGTGCAAAGCTTACCGCAAGCGGCAGGCCAACATAACCCAGGCCAATGATGCCGATGGTTTCTGTATTGTCAGCTATTTTTTGAATCAGGGTATTCATGCAGGTATGGAAAAGTTGTTGTGTGTGTGGTTTGCTTTTGCGTGGATGCTATTTTTTTCAAAGCGAAGAAGAAATTCATCTGTTTTCGCAGAGGCTGTTTAAATTTAATTTGAAATTCAACACTCACCCCATCGCATCATTCGATGCTCTGCCCTCTCTACGCGCAGAGAGGGGGAAAGACCGATTTATCGGGCTTGGGTGAGTCGAAAACAGATTTCTTAAACTAAAATGTATCCATTTTCTGATTCGATATCCATTTAGAGGCTGAATGTTTTCATGCTTTCAGGCATTCCATTGTTCTTTGATTCCGCCCAGGTATTGTTTTCCGAAGATCATTCCGGTTCCGAGGATTGCCCCGAGGAAAAGCCAGATGGCGACAATCATGGCCCTTTGGGGTTTTGCTCTTTCGCGGGGAACCATGGCCGGTTCGAGAATCGAAAATACCGGGGTTTCTTCTTTGACCTGAATTTTGGCCTGTTCCAGTTGTTTGGCCAGTTCGTTGTATACGTTCAGGGCAATGCTGTATTCGCTTTGCAGGCGCTCTTCCCCGGTGCGTACCACTGCGCTCGATACATTCTTGTTCTGATCGCGGAACCAGGCCAGCCGTTCCTGAGCTTTTTCAAATTCTTTTTTCTTTTCCAGGTAACGTTCTTCGATAAAGGCCAGTTGGGCGGATGCTTTTTCGATTTTGTAGCGGGTGATGTATTTCTGAAGCAGTTCGCGGGCCTGATCCGCCACCTGGGCCGAGAGCAAGGCTTCGGGGAAGGAAGCCTGAAGGGTTAAAAAACCCTGTTTGGCATCCAGTGTCAGGCTAACCTTTCCTGCAATCAGCTTCCTGACTTTTTCCTGTTTTTCGGATAAATTCACAAGACCTGTTGTAGCTGAGGCGGCTGTTTCTGCAGGTTTTCCCTTGATGGCCGAAACGATCACACCGGGGAGCCCGATGGTGTATTTGCCAATCAAGGAGATTGCTCCGGGTTTTTCAATTTTAGTGTAATACTCGTAAAGGCTTACCGGATGTCCGACTTCGGAAAATGTAAAGGGCATATTCATGAGTTCGAGCTGAAAAGGCCCTGAACCGAGGATCTGCGGGTAAACCATGGGTGACAATGTTTCTCCTGAAGCGGCATTATCGAGGTTAAAACCGGCCATGGCCGCCAGCGAAGAAAGTCCGCCCAGTTTACCAGCCGATGAGGAGGTTTGGGGAACCATCGTTGTCTTGGCGGTATATTCTTTAGGCGAAAGGAGGGCAATGATCACTCCGAGTATCCCGGTGGCCAGCATGCATTTAAATATGGTTTTCCGGCCGTTCCAGAAGGTTTTGGCCAAAGCCAGCAAATCAATTTCGTCGTCGTTGACAGGAGTTTGGGGTGCAGAGATTGGCTGAGTATTCATAAAATGGATGAGTTGTTGTTGGTTGATGCTGTTTGGTAAGCCTTTTTAATTTAAATCGCACACTCACACCTAAGCCGGTAGTCTGTCTTGGGTGTGAGTGTGGAATACTAAACGGTCTCTGAATATCAGAAACCTGTATTTTTTACCGGAGGATGGTTGTAATGGCAACCATCATGGTTGTGAGCGTGGATGCGATAGCGAGCCATTTTCCGGTGTTATCGGTTTTCGATCTTTCAGGTTTTTGCGGGACAATGATCTGGGATCCAGGCTCGACCGTCGGATAGTTCCTCCCAATGAACGTGCGGGTTACGCGGGTGGTACCATCGCTGTAGATTATAAATGTTTTACCTTTCCGGGCATTGTCGTTAAATCCTCCGGAGCGGTTGATGTAGTATTTCATGTTCTTGCCATGCTCGAACGCCTGTCCGATCGGGTTTTGTATTTCTCCCGAGATACGCACTTCCTGAGAAATTTCAGGAATGATAATTTCATCGCCATTCTTCAGTACATAGTCAAACGCTGCACCGGGATTTTTCAGGATACTGGACAGACGTAATTCCAACTGGTCACTGGCAATCTGTTTTTCTGCTTTGAGAAGCAGGGTGTCAGTCGTGCTGTTTTCAAGGGCTTCTTTTTGTAAGGCGGCCTGTTCGTTGGCCCTTTTCATGCGTGCCCCTCCGATAAAAGCGTTGGGCATTAATCCGCCGGCACGGGTGATCAGGTCGGAAACGCGTTCTTTTTTTGATCCGATACTGTATGCGCCCGGATACCTGACTTCTCCGGTGATGGTGACTGTGCGTTGTTCATGATACGAAGGCGCTTTCCGCACATAAATATAATCGAACGGATGCAGCAGGAAAGTATCTCCTTTACTGTCGAGTTTCAACTGCCGGTCGACATTAAACTGATACAGTTTTACGATCTGGTCACTTGGTTCATTGGATTCCGAGTGATTACGGCGGCGCGCCAGTTCGATGAACGATTCGCTGGCAGCTTCGGTGAAGCCACCTGCCGTGAAGATCAGATCTTTTAAAGTCATGTTTTCCGAAAAGTCGAATTCTCCGGGTTGCTGTACTTCACCTAAGATTTGTATGGTTCGTTCCTCGCGCATACTGAAGATGTCCTGAATGATGACCTGATCTTCTCGCCGGAGTGTAATGTCATTGGTTCCTTTCAGTATTTCATCGACGTTAAACGACAGGTTCATAGGCGTCAGATTATCCTGAAGCCTGATAATCAATCCGCGGCTGCTAAAATAGTCTTCGGTAACGCCCTGTGCTTTTTTAATCAGAGCGGAGAGGGTCATGCCTTCGGTTAATTCGTAGGTGCCGGGACGGAAGACGGCGCCGGAGATGTTGACACGGTTTTCAAACCGGTTGATAACTTCGGACGCAGCGATGGAATCTCCGTTGGAGGGAATAAAACTGTCATAGATCGACTGGCTGATGTCGATTACTTTTTTCTCTTTGTCGGTGATGCGCGTCAAAGAGAGCTGGGCTTTAAATGCTTTGTCGGTGAATCCGCCCAGGTAACGAATCAGATCCGACAGTTTATCTTTTTCATTGAGTTCAAAAAGGCCATTTCGTTTGAACGCGCCGGTTGCTTCAACTCTTTTCTGATAGGTGGGGACATAGACAATATCCTGTTCGCGGAGCTGAATGTTGCCCTGAGTGTTCGCGTTGATCAGGTAGTCGTATACGTCTATCGTTTTTACGATTTGGTTATCGCGGATGATCTGGATGTTACGGAATGATCCGCTTTGGTTTGGCCCTCCGGAAAGATAAAGGGCATTGAAAGCTGATGCCGTTGACGGGAGGGTATAGGTTCCCGGAACCATAACTTCACCAATAACATTGACCTTGATTGAACGCAGGTTACTTATGCTGACTTCGGCATAAGTGTTTGGGTTCGGACCATTCATTCCCTGGTAAATGGCAATCAGCCGTTTTTTGATCAGCTCTTTTGCTTTGGCAAATTCAACTCCGGAAACATAGACCGGACCAATGTCCGGAATATTCACAGCTCCGTTGTTTTCCACACGCAACAGATAGGTTTGCCGGCTGGCACCCCAAATCGAAATATTCAGTTCATCGTCGATCCCTAATACATAGTTTTGAGGTGTCGGAATGTTTACCGGAGGTTCAAAGGTCAGGTTTTTGGAGTTAAACAGCTGGAATCCGAAAATCTTTTTGATTTCCTTGGTGGGTTCAATCTTGGCTTTTTTAGAAAGCTCTTCTTTGGGCCAGCTATCCTTTTTTTCCTGCGTTTTCAACGGTTCGTTTTGCTCTTTCTGTATAGTCCCGGAAGAGTTGAGCTCCTGAATACGCTTTTTTATCTGCTCGATCTGAAGAGGTGTTGCTCCCTGCATCTGCGCCATTTGTGCGGCTTGATCGATAGTCAGCCCTCTGGCATTCATTTCCGTTACAATTTGCTGAATCTGTTTGTCAGATAAATTGTTAACGTCAACACTTGCCGGGTTTTGTACCTGGGCACTTACTAATGAGGCGAATAAGCAAAGAAACAGAAAGGTGAGGAAACTTATTTTTCGCATAATTTTCTTGTTAAGCCTGTGATGTTATTCTGTTGGTTGGATTTTGTTATTACTTATTTCATCCGACTGCCAAATGAGAAGAGTTGGCTTGTTGTCATAGAACTGAATGAGTTCTTCGTTGGTCAGGATGATGTATTTTATTCTTCTGCTGATGAAATTTTCAGCTTTTTCAACAAGTGAATCAATGTACTGGCGATCGAGCTTTTCTCCGATCAATGCCAGGTCGATAATATTGGAGTCCTTGCCGACAGCAAAATCACCGGTCAGGTAAGCGGCCTGCAGGTCGCCGATCTGGCTGGTGATTCGTTCTATAATCTGGTCAATACCGATAAATTTCTTCAGGATATTATTGATTTCGGTAAACAGCGGGTGTTTGGTGTTGGCGAAGAACATCTTTTTGTTTCCTTCGTTTGTTGAATCCAGTAAGCCCGCATTCTCAAGCCTGTTCAGCTCAACCCGTATCGAATTGGTTGATTCGCCAAATTCTGCTTCCAAACCCCTCAGATAGCTCATCGTTTGGCTGTTTAAAAAGAATTTGAGTAAAAGTTTGATTCTGGTTTTTGATGTAATGAGACTTTCGAGCATTTTTTTTTGACTTACGGCAACGGAACTTTTTTCTGGTCGTATGTTGGGGTGATAATCTTGCGTATTGATTTTCAGGTTTTTGCAGTGATTTTTTTTGCTTTTTATTACAGCTTCGCCTCCTCAGTCACACCGTTGGTTTGAGTTTGCCCAATAATCAGACTCTGATTCTGTTTCACATTATAAACTTAACGGGAATACTTGTGAAATATTTTGCCTCGGGAGCCTGCCTGTTTAAAAATTGAGTACAAAAGTAACTCGAAAAATCAAGCCCGACAATATATGATTTTATAAAAAGGAGATTTATTTAATGAAAGCATAGAAAAATGCAATGAAACCCTCGGAAAGTCTATATGAAATGGCCATTTCTGTATCAGAGACGGAAGACTTTTTTTATCGTCGGGAGGAATGTTGCTTCCGGATTTTGCATTAAACAACGGATAAAACACCTGAACCAAGTCCGGTTTTTCGGTGTTTGTGATTTGGAAAGAACGGTCTCCGGAGAAATGGTTTTGTCGCTCTTGCTTTCAGGAGCCGAGCAGTTGTTTAAGTTTGGCTATTTGGGTATTCCACAGATCGCTGGTTTCTTCAATTTCATCTTCATCGGCAAAATCAGTAATAACCAGAGAAACATCGTTGGTCAGATCGTCCTGCGAGATGATAAATTCGAAATATGCTTCTTCTTTATCCAGATCGTCACCAATCCACTCATAGCGAACCATTTTGTTTTCCCGGTGAATCTTCTTTTCAGCATCTTCGCTGGTATTTCCCCATATAAACGAAAAAAGATTGCCTCTGACGCGGACATCGTCGGCAAACCATTCTGTAAGTCCGGCCGCAGTGCTTAGCCTGTTAAAGAGTACTTTTGGGGAGCAGTTGATAATGTATTCCAATTGTATTTTTGTTTTTCCAGCCATTGTCTAACAGATTTTCTGCAATATATGTATTTAATCAGTAAAAACAAGGTGAAGAAAAAGAGGCAGAATATTTTTTTTTGATTTTTTTTGATCTTGGTCAATCAACAAATAAATAAAGTGCTATATTTGCCACCGCAAAAAAGAACCGGAAAGGTTGTTTGTTGCGGGTTCTGAAAAACAATGGCGAGGTAGCTCAGCTGGTTAGAGCGCATGATTCATAATCATGAGGTCGGCGGATCATGCCCGCCTCTCGCTACAAAAAAAAGTGAAGCAGTTAAGAGAATTTCTTAGCTGCTTTTTTATTTTAACACATCTGCTTAAGCTGATTTTGATTGGGAGATAGGTCTTCTGTTTCTCAAAAAATAGGGTGAAGAAACCCAAAGTTTACTGCATGGTCTGTTTTATGCAGTTTTTATTCCGGGATAATCTCTTTATAACCCGAAGTTGGTGGCGGATCCGGCCGGGAATTCAAATAAATGCGGAAGGTGTTGGCGTTTCACTTTTTAATTCTTCAAAATACTTTAGTTTTGTAATCGGTTTTATTTGCAATCGTAAAGCATGAAGCGACTACATAAGTTTATTATCAAAAGTTTTTTGGGTCCGTTTTTTATGACCTTTTTTATTTGTGTTTTCATATTGCTGATGCAGTTTTTGTGGAAATACATTGACGATCTGGTGGGAAAGGGACTGGAATGGAGCATTGTAACCGAGTTGCTGGTGTATGCTTCCTTCGGACTTATTCCGCTTGCTTTTCCGTTGGCGATGTTGCTGGCCTCAATCATGACTTTCGGGAACCTGGGCGAAAACTACGAGTTGGTAGCCATGAAGGCTTCCGGTATTTCTCTCTTCCGAATCATGCGCCCGTTACTGGTACTTGCAGCGCTGCTTACCGCCATCGCTTTTTATTTTTCGAACAGTATTCTTCCCAAAACAAACCTGAAGTTTTATTCTTTGATGTTTAGCGTTAAAGAGCAAAAGCCTGAAATGGTAATCAAAGAAGGGGTTTTCAGTAACGATATGGAAAATTTCAGCATCAAGGTTGAACGCAAAGGGAAGGACAACAACATGCTGTACGACCTGATGATTTACGACCACTCGGACAACGAGGGGAATGTGAAAGTGACCACAGCCGATTCGGGAAAGATGGAAATGACCGAAGATAAAAAATTCATGTCGATAACCCTGTACAACGGACGGAGTTACACCGAAGGGAAAGAAAAACGGCAAGGCGGCAACGAACGCCGGTATCCTTTTCAGCGCGATTCGTTCCAAAAGGAGGTGATTAACATCAGCATGAAGGATTTTGAGTTTAACCGCATTGACGAAAGCCGGTATGCCGGAGCATCGAGAATGTTGAATGTTTCTCAGCTTACCAGTCAGAGCGATTCGCTTTTTGCTGATTATAAACTCAGGCTATGGCGATTCATGACTTCGATGAATTATGTCAGCGATATTAACCGTCAGATCGCCTGGCTGGCCAATCCGTACGACTCATTAAAGACAGACCCGAAAATAAAACCGGATACTATCGTTGATGTCGACAAGATGGTGGCATCAATGAGCACTTTTCAGAAGGAGGAATTGTATCAGAAAGCCATTAATAATGTTCGGGGAAATTCGCAAATCATCAATCAGCAACTGGACGAAATGTATACCCGGAAAAAAATGGTGAATAGTTATTCGATGGAGTGGCACCGCAAATTTACGCTTTCGTTCGCCTGTCTGATTTTCTTTTTCATCGGGGCACCGCTGGGGGCCATTATCCGGAAAGGGGGACTTGGGATGCCGGTAGTTGTTTCCATCCTGATGTTTATTTCCTATTATATTCTGATGATTACCGGAGAAAAATTTGCGAGAGAAGATGCCTGGTCGATGACTGGAGGAATGTGGTTTTCTTCATTTGTGTTTCTTCCTCTTGGTATCTGGCTGACCTACAAAGCCGCGACTGATTCCGGTGTGATGAATATGGAAAGTTATCAAATGCTCTTCAGAAAGCTGACGAACTTGAGCTTTCTGAAGCGTCGTAAACCTGAAATGTAGAAAGATGCGTATACTTCAACTCATGAACAAGGTGCCTTGGCCTCCCAAAGACGGAGGTGCCATTGCCTGTTTGAATATGACAAAGGGTTTTTCGATGCTGGGGCACGAAGTGACCGTATTGAGCATGAATACTTCCAAACATCATATCCGCATCAAAGATATGCCGCCCCACATCCGCAGTAAGGCTGATTTTCGCCTGGTTGAAGTTCCTGCTTCGGTGAATTGGGTGGAAGCCACGTTAAACTTTTTATTTTCCAAACTTCCGTACAATGCACAGCGGTTTATTTCTGACGAGTTCAGTTTTGAACTGATCAAGCTACTGACGGAGAAACACTTTGATGTCATTCAGCTCGAGGGGCTGTATCTGTGCCCGTACATTCCGGTTATCCGCAAATATTCCGATGCCGTGATTGCTTACCGTGCACACAATATCGAATACGAAATCTGGGAGCGGACTGCCAAATTATCGGAGGGCATGCGCTCTACTTATCTCCGTAATTTGTCAAAGCGGATCAAACATTTTGAAATCAGTTATTTAAACCAGTATGATTTGCTTGTCCCTATTACCGACCGTGACGGGATGATTCTTGATGCGTTGGGCAATACCAAGCCGCGGCATACATCACAAACGGGTATCGACTTTGCTTCGTTAGTGCCGACTGCAAAAAAACTTGAGTTCCCATCCTTGTTTCATATCGGAGCACTCGACTGGGCTCCCAATCAGGAAGGATTAATCTGGTTTTTAAATAACTGTTGGCCTAAGATTCATGAGCAATATCCGGATCTGAAATTTTATCTGGCAGGACGGAATGCCCCGGAGTGGTTCGAACGCCTGATTAAATTCAAAGGAGTGGAGTATCTTGGCGAGATCAGTGATGCGTATGATTTTATAAACTCGAAAGCCGTTATGGTCGTTCCTCTTTTTTCGGGAAGCGGGATGCGGATCAAAATAATTGAAGGGATGGCTTTGGGTAAACCGATCGTAACAACCGATATCGGCACTGAAGGTATTCCTACCGAAAATGAAAATAATATCCTGATAGCCAATGATGTCGATCAGTTTATTAAAGCTGTTACCCGTTTGATAAACGATCGCGAGCTTTCGGACAGGATTGGCCGGAATGCCATCGGATTTATTCAGGAAAAATATGACAATTTATCACAAGCCGGCGCTTTAATCGAATTTTATATCAAACAGATCAATAAAAACTAGGGGGAACTTACCTGTGACTTCTGCCTGGGAAATAATCTTTTGGGTTTCGGCATTTCTGATTTTTTACGCATTTGGCGGTTACGGAATTGTTTTGTTCTTTATTCTGAAAATAAGGTCTGTTTTTATTGGCCCTGGCAGGCATGTCGATGATTTAACTGATGCAGAGTTGCCTGATGTTTGCCTGATCATTGCGGCATACAATGAGCGCGACTATGTAGACCTGAAAATCTCAAATTCACTTTCGTTGGATTACCCGGCTGACAAAATCTCAATTGTCTGGGTTAACGATGGTTCGGATGACGGCACTCCGGAACTGGTCGGGAATTATCCGGAAGTTACCCTGTTGCATAATCCGTGTCGAAGCGGAAAAATAGAGGCCATGAATCGTGGTGCTGAGTTTTCGTCCGCGCCCATTTTATTTTTCACCGATGCCAACACCATGTTGTCCCCCAATTCTATCCGGGCAGTCGTCCGGCATTTTAACGATCGGACGGTAGGATGTGTAGCCGGTGAAAAGCGTTTTTTCAGAACTGCCGGTCAGCATGTTGCGGCGGCTGGTGAAGGACTTTACTGGAAAATTGAATCGTGGTTAAAGCGGCTCGATCACCAGTTTTACAGTACGATAGGGGCTACCGGAGAGTTGTTTGCTGTGAGAAAGGAGTTGTTTCAACGCGTTGAGCCGGATACGATCCTCGATGATTTTATGATTTCGATGCGGATTGCCCGGCAAGGTTATAAAATTGCATATGAGCCTGAAGCTATTGCCACAGAAACGGGTTCGTCGGGAATGAATGAGGAATTGAAGCGGAAGGTGAGGATCGCTGCGGGATGTTATCAGTCGCTTTTCCGGCTAAAAAGAATCCTGAATCCGTTTTTTAACCTGAAACTGTTTTTTCAATACGTGTCTCATAAAGTACTGCGCTGGACATTGGCTCCGCTGGCACTGATAACGTTACTGATCTCCAACATCGTTATTCTTTTCTTTCAGGAACCGCACCTGGCGGGAGCTATTTATGGAGTCATGTTATTTCTTCAGGTTTGTGTATACAGTCTGGCTCTTTGGGGGCTGCTGACACACAACAATCCCGTCAGGTTAAAATTTATTTATTCACCCTTTTATTTCATGGCCATGAACTACGCGATGGTAAAGGGATTTTTCAGATTTCTGAAAGGAAGCCAAAGCGTACTTTGGGAAAAATCGAAGCGGGCATAAAGCTGATTTTTTCCCTTCAAATCGATAATTTTTAGCTACTTTTGCGGCAATATTTGAAATTCATTTTAGAAAAAATGAGCGAGATAAAACTAAATACAATACCAGAGGCTGTCGAAGCTATTCGTAACGGACAATTAATCATTGTGGTAGATGATGAAGATCGTGAAAATGAAGGCGATTTTATTGCCGCAGCCGAAAAGGTAACTCCGGAAATGGTAAACTTCATGACCATGTATGGAAGGGGCCTGGTTTGCGCCCCGTTGACCGAGGAACGTTGTGATGAACTGGAACTGGATATGATGGTCGGAAAAAATACGTCGTCGCATGAAACGCCGTTTACCGTATCTGTCGATCTTTTAGGATATGGCTGTACGACCGGGATATCGGCCAGCGATCGGGCTAAAACCCTGAATGCGCTTGCCAATCCGAATCTCAATCCGGAAGAACTAGGTCGTCCCGGACATATCTTCCCGCTTCGGGCAAGAAGCCGGGGAGTTCTTCGTCGTGCCGGGCACACCGAAGCTGCGGTTGATCTGGCCCGGATGGCCGGACTGACACCAGCCGGAGTTCTGATCGAAATTATGAATGACGATGGTTCGATGGCTCGCCTGCCCGAACTGATCAAAATAGCCAAACGGTTTGAGCTGAAAATCATCTCGATCAAAGACCTGATCAATTACCGCATGAAAAGCGAAAGTCTGATCGAGCGGGGGGAGGAAGTATTTTTGCCGACACAAAATGGCAACTTCCGGATTATTCCTTTTAAACAGCTTTCGAATGGAGTAGAGCACATTGCCCTGATCAAAGGCGAATGGGCTGCCGATGAACCTGTGCTGGTTCGTGTGCATTCATCGTGTATGACGGGCGATATTTTTGGCTCGAAACGATGCGAATGCGGCGAGCAGCTGGATCAGGCGATGAAACTGATTGAGAAGGAAGGGAAAGGCGTGTTGGTATACATGCAGCAGGAAGGTCGCGGAATTGGACTGATGAATAAAATTGCAGCTTACAAATTGCAGGATCAGGGAATGGATACCGTTGATGCCAACATCCATCTCGGGTTTGATGCCGACGAACGCGATTATGGCGTTGGCGCCCAGATTTTGCACAGCCTTGGCGTAACCAAAATGCGGCTGATGACCAATAATCCGATAAAACGTGTTGGTCTTGAAGGTTTTAATCTTGAAGTTGTTTCAACTGTAAATATTGAGGTCGAACCCAATGAATACAATCAGGCCTATCTGAAAACCAAACGCGACCGAATGGGGCATTTCCTGCAGAAGTTTAAATACTAATCCGGATGGGGATGTTCGATCATTTGTTTGAGTCGGGTTATGGCGAAACCACCGTGGAAGGCGTGGATTACTACATGAGCCCGGAAGGTTACCGGGTAATGACCGAACTTTACCTGGTCAAACGCGGATATTGCTGTTCAAACGGGTGCAGGCATTGTCCGTACTCGCCCAAAGCGGTGAAGGGTAACCGTAAACTTCGGGCTGAACTGGAAGCCAAATACAAGTAGAAAATATCAGGATAATAATTAAAAAGCCGGAATGCAGCAAATGAGCGCTCGTTCCGGCTTTTTATACAAACTGAAGTCAGGTTGTAAATTACTGCACGGTTGAAACAACGCTGTTCTCTTCGCCCAAACCGTTGGCTACAAAAGAGTCAGCCTGCGCCTCGTTTTTCCAGACAGCCCCGTCAATCAGGTACCGGAATTGGTACGTCTTTCCTGTTTCCAGTTCAAGTGTTGCTGTAAAATCATTCGATTTCAGTGCGGTCATTGGTTCGGCAGACTTATCCCAATGGTTGAAATCGCCCAACAACTGAACAGCCTTTGCTCCTGAAGTTTCTGACGCATCGACCCGGAAAGTAACTTTGCAAACCGGTTTCGATTTTAAAAATTGTTTTTTAATGCTCATGACTTAAGTTTTTGATTTCAAAATGATAGCTTGTCAAAACAAAAATAAATAAAGCATCGGATGAATTGGTGCTAAGTTGTTGTTTGTAAAATATTTAGCGTTATAATGATGCTGATTTAACGTTGATTGTCTGTAAGTTGTTGTTTATTAGTGAATAAGAGTGTTTGGTCTTTTGTTAATTCAGGATTAAGAGATTCATTTTCATCTGATTGTTCCGTCTTGGTTATATTCGGTGCCATTTTTACTTTCGCAGTTTTGAGGTTAACCGGCTTGGCTTATCTTTGTATAAAAAAAAGCAATGCATCCGAAAGAAATCCGCATCGTATTTATGGGAACTCCCGACTTCGCAGTCGAGAGCCTGAAAGCTTTGGTAGAAAACGGCTACCAGGTGGTGGGTGTTATTACTGCTCCCGACAAGCCTGCGGGTCGCGGGAGGCAGTTGAGTGAATCGGCCGTTAAAAAATATGCGTCAGAAAATAACCTGAACATTCTGCAGCCTGAAAAACTTAAAAATCCTGAATTTATTGCCGAATTGAAAAAACTGAATGCCGACATGCAAATCGTCGTTGCATTCAGAATGCTGCCTGAAATAGTATGGAGCATGCCACCGATGGGCACTTTTAATCTTCACGGATCATTGCTGCCGCAATACCGGGGAGCCGCACCGCTTAATTGGGCTGTTATAAACGGCGAAAAGGAAACGGGAGTCACCACCTTTTTGCTTTCGCACGAAATAGATACCGGCAAAATCATGTTTCAGGAGAAAATCGGGATTGCTGAAAACGATACGGTAGGCGATTTGCACGACCGCCTGATGGTGATTGGAGCCCAACTGGTTCTTAAAACGGTTGATGCTTTGGCTGACGGAAATGTTGAAGCCGTTGATCAGGAACATTTGATCGGGAATCAGGATGTAATAAAGCACGCACCGAAAATATTTAAAGACGATTGCCGCATCGACTGGACGAAAGATTCCGAATCAGTCCGCAATCTGATCCGCGGTTTGTCTCCATACCCCACAGCCTGGACAGAGTTGGTTCGTCCGGGAAAGGACGAAACGATAACGGCTAAAATATTTGCAGCAGCTCCGGATGGCAGTAGTTTGCCGGCTGAGCCCGGAACTCTTCAGACAGACGGAAAAAAGTACCTGAAAATTGCCTGTGCCGATGCTTGGCTGTCGGTTACCGATATCCAGCTTTCAGGAAAGAAGCGGATGAAGATTGACGAGTTGTTGCGCGGTTTTCAGGAAATGGGGGAGTGGAAAATCAACATGTAAAACACACAGAAGGCTGAAGAATTTTCTTCAGCCTTCTGTGTGTTTAATCACTTTCGTTTATTTTTTCTTGCTGAAATTAACAATCAGGAAATAAGAAATGAACCCCAAGGATATGCAAACCAGTTCGATGCCGAATGGAAGCAGACTGTTTTGCATGAAGTTGCGGTAAATGTCTTCGTTGCTTGCGCTGGGGGTCATTTGGTCGATGATGATGAATCCGACTCCGGCGAAGAAGGCCACTAATCCCCATTTCAATGACGGATATTTGTTTGCTTCCTGATTTTCGGCCGAAGCTGAAGCAACTTTTTGATCCAGTATTCCGGCAATGTCAAAATGGCCTGCTTTGATGATTTTTCTTTTCAGTAAAAAGTCAGTGAAATTTTTTATCGCACTATATATAGCGTAAAAAATTACTGATGCCATTAGTACTTCATACATGCTCATAATTTTCAGTTTTAATGTTTGTAAGATGTGACAGCAAGGGAAGTCAAAATGTTGCAGCGGGATTCCGTTTTTTTTTTCGGAAGAATATTCTCCGTTCATGCAACATTTTGTAGTTGTTTGTTGTCAAACGTGCTGTATGAATGATACTGAATTAATCAACCAGATATTAAATGGAAATATGAACGCCTTTACGTTTTTGGTCAACCGCTACCAAAAACTAGTTGTTCATATTACCGGTCGTTTAATTCAGAGGCAGGACGAACTGGAGGATGTTTGCCAGGATGTGTTTTTGAAGGTGTTCCAGAATCTGGGCAAGTACCGGGGCGAATGTAAATTGTCGACCTGGATTGCTACGATTGCGTATAACACAGGCATTAATTACCTGCGGAAATTTAAAAAGGGCGATGAGGTCAATCCGGATGACTCGGCAGTGTTGCGAAATCTGACTGATTTCAGATCGGCTGATTATGAGCGGGCCGATTTGCATCGTTATATTCGCGGACAGATTGAAAATTTACCTGTTCAGTATCGTACCGTATTAACCCTGTTCCATCTGGAGGAGTTTTCGTATCAGGAAATTGAACAGATAACCGGAATGCCTGAAGGAACGATTAAAAGCTACCTTTTCAGGGCAAAAGCATTGCTGAAAGAAAAACTGAAAACGGTTGTTGATGCTGACAGTTTAAAATTGGTGAAGGAGATCACAAATGAAAAATGAAGAACTGGATCAGGTGATAGAAAAATCGTTCGGCGCAGAACCTAAGTTTATGTTGCCGGCTGATTTTGCGCAGAAAGTCACGTTTGCGGTTGTTCGCCGCCAGCAGTGGAAAGTCGATTTGCGCGAGTATTTTTACCTTTTGGCGGTGGTGGTTTCGTTATTTACAGCTGCTTTGGGTTTTTACTATTTTGTTGACAAAGCTCTTGTTGTCCGTCTGGGTGCGTGGTTATCCGGAAATCTGGTTCCGGTGGTTTTGGGTGCTCTTATCCTGAACTTTATATTTTTTGCAGACCGGGTTTTGTTGCGGCTGTTGTTCAGCCGGTGGCGCAGAACCTGAGATCAGAACAAGGACAAGCTGCCGCGGCAGACGGAGTGAAATTTCAGCATGCTTTTTCTGATTGTCAGGCAATTCTGGTGCTGAATGGGACTATCCCTCATCCTTTTCTCGGCTTTTTATTTCGCAGGTAAATGATCTGGCCATTCACTGGTTCCTCTCCGTATTTCATCCGGTTACGTTTGAGTAGTGGTTTCAGTTTTAATCCGTAGCGTTGGGCGAGGTAGTGCATGGTCTCGTTTGGTTCGGCCACATGTTGTTTGTGTTTGCGGTCAGCCTTCCGGTATTTGGATTCAATATACAGAATCTCGTTTAGCTTGGGTTGCCGGCCTTTTGCAAAGTCGTTATAGCTCGATAACTCCCAGTCTTTCATTTTAAGTTCTCTGGTGAGGCTTTCGTAAGAGTCTCCTTCTCCGACAACTATGGTGCGCAGGTTATTGCGGAGTTCAATTTTGTGCGAGGCATTGGGTTTACCAAGGTTCGAACCGGAAAGTGTGGTTTTCTCCGGTGTATGTTTAACTGATGCAATCGGGCGGCCAGTGCCGTACTCGTCATAAAGATGAAGATTGTAGTCTTCAATAATTTTAATTAATCGCTGAGCATAACTGGGATCGGTTGCGTATCCTGCTTTTTTCAATCCGTGGGCCCAGGCAGTGTAATCTTTGGGGTCGAGCTGAAAAAGGAAACGGTAGCGGGGGCCGTTCATCAGAAAGTTAGAATGGTCAATGTACGAAGCTTCGGCGTGGGGATATTTCCGGAAACATTCTCCTTTTTCGTCATCATCGTGGTATATTTTTTTGCCCCTCCACTCTGTTTTACATTTTATTCCAAAATGATTGTTGCCTTCGGTAGCTAGCCGGCTGTTGCCATTAGCCGACTCCCAGCAGCCTTGGGCCAGGGTGATGCTGGCCGGAATCCCGCTGCGTTCCATTTCCGAAATGGCAAGTGGGTAGAATCGTTTAATGTATTCATCCCTTGTAAATTGTCTGTTCTGGGAAAGTGCGGTTGTAAAAGAAAAAAGTGTCAGGCTGAAAAGGATATATCTGATCATAACATTCGGG
>JAEUSS010000096.1 GCA_016788685.1 Prolixibacteraceae bacterium
AACGGTTTCTGATGAAAAGGAGATGACCGCCCTGATTCACTCGGCTGTTGAAAGCGGAGTTACGTTTTTTGATACTGCCGAAGTGTATGGACCATACACCAACGAAGAACTGGTTGGCAAGGCACTTGAGCCTTTTAAAAACAAAGTGGTGATTGCCACTAAATTCGGTTTTAATTTTCAGGAAGGTGTAAATACCGGGCTTAACAGCCGTCCCGAGAATATTAAAAAAGTAGCAGAGGAATCATTGAAACGGCTCCGGGTTGACGCTATCGACTTGTTCTATCAACACCGTGTTGACCCGAATGTGCCGATAGAAGATGTAGCCGGAGCAGTGAAAGATCTGATTCAGGAAGGAAAAGTGAAATATTTCGGGCTTTCGGAAGCCGGCGTACAGGTGATCCGCCGGGCGCATGCCGTGCAACCCGTCACTGCTTTGCAGAGTGAATACTCACTTTGGTGGCGCGAACCGGAAGATGAAATCATTCCAACGCTCGACGAATTGGAGATTGGTTTTGTTCCTTTCAGCCCGTTGGGCAAAGGTTTCCTGACCGGAAAAATGGACACAAACACTACGTTCGGCAGTAAAGACTTCCGGAGTACAGTTCCACGTTTATCGCCCGAAAATCTGAAAGCCAATATGGCCTTTGTTGATTTGATTTCTTCCGTTGCACAACGTAAAAATACCACTCCGGCGCAAATTGCACTCGCATGGGTACTTGCACAAAAGCCTTGGTTTGTTCCGATTCCGGGTACAACAAAAATGCACCGCTTACACGAGAATCTTGGTGCCGAAGCAGTTGAATTTTCTGCTGAAGAGCTTCTGGAAATTAACAACGCATCATCAAAAATTGTAGCACAAGGTGACCGGTACTCAGCGGGAAGTGCAAAAATGATTAACCGGTAAGTCTTTATCTGATAGTCGGAGTGACAGATTCTCCAGCGAAAAATTTTGAACGCTCAGTTTTACCTTAACCCTAAAAAAATAAATTATGCCAGATAAGAATAATAATCAGGAAGGTCGCCGTAAATTCCTGAAAATGCGAACTTTATTGGGCGCGGCAGCAATGACGGCGCCGATTATTTCGTGTTCACAACCAGAGAAAAGAGTTTTATCCGATCCTGGCAAGCCCGCAAGCTGATGATAAAACCCAATATCCCGGCTTAATTCTTCATTATCTGGTTAATGCAAGTGGCAAATTAAATACGTTTTATTTGCAGGATGGCACATCAGGGCATATCCAGATTACTGCCTACCGTGATAATAAAAGAGAATTTACAGAGCCAAAATATTATTTCTATCCAATTCCAACAGCTCAGGTAGTGCTTAATACAAACCTGAAACAATTATATGGCTGGTAATAAATTTGATAAAATGCTTATTCGCATAAGTTAATTCAAGTTATTCAAAGTCTACGACACGATTGCAAGGAACCGGATTTCTCCGGTTCCTTAATTTAAGGTTTGTCAATAATCGAACACTACAAACAGAAAAGGAAAATTTATAATAGATTCGCTGAAATTTATCAAAACATGCAAAATTTACTTCTAATCTCCATGCTTCTTGTTCCCATGCTTACTTTTGGCCAGCCTGGCAGAGTCGGTCAACCAAAAACATATATTGAAGCGGAAGATCCATCTCTGGATCGTTCAGCTGTATGGGATAGTCTAAGTTCCGGATTACATGCATCATTCGGATCTATCAATTCGCGATACGAAAAAGGTTCGGTGCCTGTACTGGAAAATGAAAACTGCTGGAAAGGTTTTGCCTGGAGAGGAGAGCGACTTTCTGCACAGTTGGTGTTGTGGAACAATCAGGCCGCAGGAACGGTCGAATGCCGCTTTTCTGATTTTAAATCAGCCAATGGGAAAAAATTACCGGCAAGTATTGCCCGGGCAAGCTTTGTCAGGTATGTATTAACTGATGAGTTTGGGCCAGGTTGCGGTTATCGTAAACCCGAAGACTTTATTTCCAGACTTAGTCCTGATGCTCTTGATCCGGCGCTTAGCTTTGAGATGGAGTCTAAATCAACACGCCCGGTATGGATAAGCATTGATGTTCCCTCTGATGCAGCTCCCGGGATATATACATCAACCATGCAATTGATGCTGAATGGTAAAAAACACAGTAAATTTAGTTTCAATATTGAAGTTGCCGAACGTACACTTCCTTCTCCTTCCGAATGGAAATTCCACCTCGATTTGTGGCAGAATCCCTACTCCGTAGCCCGTGTGCACGGTGTTGAGTTATGGTCTGCCGAGCATTGGAAAGTTTTATACCCCCTGATGAAAATGTTGGCCGATGCTGGTCAGAAGGTAATCACCGCAACCTTGAATAATCGCCCATGGGGAGGACAAACCGAAGATGCCTACGGTTCGATGATTGTTTGGGAAAAAAAGGTTGATGGGACATGGACATACGATTATGCGATTTTCGATCAATGGGTGCAGTTTATGATAAATTTAGGCATCAAGGGTCAGATTAATTGTTATTCGATGGTTCCTTGGGGGAACGAATTGTACTACTTTGATGCCGCCAGCGGAAAAGAAGTTAAAATATCGGCAAAGCCCGGATCAAAGGAACATGTTGAAATGTGGACGCCTTTTTTACGTGATTTTGTCAGGCATTTAGATCGTAAAGGTTGGAAAGACCTCGCCCGTATTGCCATGGATGAGCGTTCGCCGGATGAAATGAAGGCTACCATGAAACTTCTTGACGATGTAGCACCTGATCTGGGCGTGGCTTTTGCCGACAATCACCAGAACTACAAAACATTTCCCGATCAGCTGACCGATTTGTGTGTTGCCTATGGAGCTGTAGTTGAACCTGAAGTTATGAAGTATCGCAAAAGCAAAGGGTATATTTCAACCTGGTATGTATGCTGCAGTGATGCTTTTCCCAATGTTTTCACTTTTTCTGAACCTGCTGAAGGTACTTTTATTGGCTGGTACACCATGGCTGCCGGATTCGACGGTTTTTTGCGCTGGGCCTACAACAGTTGGGTAAAAGATCCGTTGGTTGATTCACGCTTCCGAACCTGGCCGGCCGGAGATACTTATATTGTTTATCCCGAAGCCCGAAGTTCAATTCGGTTCGAACGGCTGCGCGAAGGCATTCAGGATGCTGAAAAGATAAGGCTACTAAGAGAAGAATTCAACAACAGCTCAACAGTTGAGGCAAAGGAAAAACTTAAAAGGCTCGATGAAACGGTTGCGTTGTTTAATGTCACCAAAAAACCGCATCATTTTCAGGAATTGATTGAAAGGGCGAAACAAACACTGGAAGACCTCTCAAGGTAAATGTTTTTCTCATACACTGGAATCTGGCAAGACAGAGCTTCAAAGAAAGTTTCATAGCTAATTTTAAAAATGGAAAGAAGAAAATTTATAAAAGTAGTAGCCGGAGGAAGCAGTATTTTATTCCTTCCTCTGAGCATAAAGGCAACAGCCAAATCTGACAGACAACTTTTACGGTTCGGCATTTGTGCCGATATACATAAAGATATCATGTGTGATGCTGACTCCCGGTTAAAAACCTTCATCGATGCGGCATCAGATAAAAAAACTGATTTTATTATCCAAATGGGGGATTTCTGTCGTCCATACGATTATAACCGTGAGTTCCTTTCGGTTTGGAACAGTTACCCGGGCGAAAAGCACCATGTGATTGGTAACCATGATACGGATGGCGGTTTCACGCGTGAGAAGGTTATCGAATTCTGGGGTTCTCCGGCCAGCTATTATTCATTCGACACGGATGGTGTCCATTTTATTGTACTCGACGGCAACGACAAAAACCCTTCTCCCTCGAAAGCCCCGGGGTATGCCAGATTCATCGGTGATGAACAAAAAGAATGGTTGAAAAACGATCTGAGGGCTACCCAATTGCCTTGTATCCTATTTTCACATCAAAGCCTCGAAAACACCGATCTTGGCATAGAAAACCAATCCAAAATCAGGCAGTTACTTGAAGATGAAAACAAGATCTCGGGTTTTAAGAAAGTGATTGCCTGTTTCAGTGGTCACCACCATATCGATTATGCAACCGAGATCAACGGAATTTATTACATCCAGATCAACAGCATGTCATATTTCTGGTTGGGCGATCAATATAAAACCATCCGGTACAGTGATGAGGTTGATAATAAATATCCCTGGATTAAATACACAGCACCCTACCGCGACCCGTTGTTTGCATTTGTGGAGATTGATTCAAAATCTATCCGCATTGAAGGACGAAAAAGTGAATTTGTTGGCCTGACACCCAAAGAGCTTGACTATCCTGAAGGTGCTGTGAATAATCCTGTTACTGCAAAAATAGATAACCGGAGATTGAAATACTGAATCCAAAAACCGGGCTTTTGCCTGAGAAAAGTGAATAAACCAATATAAACCAACATGATCTCAAAAAAAATATGGTCTCAATTTAACGGGACTTCTTTATGGTTTCTTTTAGTGTTGCTTGTTTCAACATTCCAAGTACAAGCATCGTTTGTCGGCAGAGTATTTACCGACACTAACTCAAACGGGACGGGCGACCAAGGCGAAAAAGGAATTTTCAGGGTCGCTGTTTCCGACGGGCTGAATGTGGTACTGACCAATGATGACGGCCATTTTGAGCTACCCGGTATACCAAAGACCCGCTTTATCTATATCACTGTTCCATCAGGATACAAAACAACAAAGCGGCATTATCTGAAGGTCGACCCGAATGTTTCGTCATACGATTTCGGACTGCAGCCCTTTCCTGTTTCGGCAAAAAAAGAAACTCGTTTTATCCAGATAACCGATACCGAGACGTATGAGGACAATGGCTGGATTCAGCCAGTCAGGGACTATGCGACGAATCAGCAGGTTAGTTTTATTATACACACCGGCGATATTTGTTACGAAAGAGGAATGAACTTTCATGGAAACAACGTGAGGTCGGAAAACCTGGGTGTCCCTGTTTTTTATTGCATTGGCAATCACGATCTGGTGAAAGGCGATTACGGCGAGCAAGTGTTCGAACAGAACTTCGGTCCGGTGTATTACTCGTTCGACGCCGGAAACACCCATTATATCGTGACCCCGATGCTGGGCGGCGATTACCGGCCTTCGTACAAAAAAGAGGATGTGTACCGCTGGATGAAAAATGATCTTGCACAGGTTGATCCCGCAAAAAAACTGGTTGTTTTTAACCACGATTTGCTTACCTGGAATGATGAGTTTATCTACGGGATCAGCGATTCGGAGCAGATTAACCTGAATGAGCATAACTTGAAAGCCTGGATTTACGGGCACTGGCACATCAACTACATGAAAAAGCATGGCAACACCGGCATTGTTTCGGTTTCTGCTTCGTCGCCCGATAAAGGTGGAATAGATCATTCATCGTCCAATTTTGTCGTTTATGAAATGGATGAAACAGGTAACCTAGTCATTCAGCCACGCTACAATTTCCTGGAGAACCACCTCGCAGTGAGCTGCCCAAACGGTCAACAGTGTGTTGTTGTCCCCAATAACCAGCTCGTGGTTTCGGTAAACTTTTAT
>JAEUSS010000123.1 GCA_016788685.1 Prolixibacteraceae bacterium
AAAACTTTCATACCTGACTAAAGTATCGGTGGTAGCGGCTTTTTTCCAGATACTATCCGGCAGATTGCTGTATCGCAGTTGCTGTGTGAGTTGTTTATTGAGCAGGCCTGCCAAAGCAGATTGCGCCTTTGTTAAAGAATCAACATTTTTACTC
Source organism: Prolixibacteraceae bacterium (assembly GCA_016788685.1). Taxonomy (GTDB): domain Bacteria; phylum Bacteroidota; class Bacteroidia; order Bacteroidales; family Prolixibacteraceae; genus Aquipluma. The sequence goes on from JAEUSS010000123.1 coordinate 155, forward strand.
AGTTGTCTCGAACTGAGCATTTTGAAATTGTTCTTAAATACACTATCCGGTGTATTCTGTTTCTGCAATACACTCAGGTCGAAAAGCTTCTTAAAATTTTTAAATCCAAGTCGAATGAACTCAGTTGCCGTATCCATCACATTTCCTCTTTCCTGGTAGCGGGAGCCATTTTCAAGATTGAATTCGAGGAATTTTTCATCATCAGAAATCTTCATTACACCTTTTTCAGCTACAATGCAATTGTCCTGCAGGCTGCTCGATTGTTCAAAGATCAGCACATTGTGAATCGTTTTCCCATCTTTGTCTTTCTTACCCACTTTGATTGCATAATTGGGTATATGCGTGAAAAAGACGCCTTCTTTCAGATCAAACGCAGGTTTCTTTACATAGATATCGCTGTACAGCGTTACAAACTTAAGGTTGGCATAAGGGATAACATAATTGGCGAAAATGAAAGTCACACCACATAATAATATTGAAACCCACATAAGGGGTCGCATAAACCTTAACAGCGAAATGCCGGATGATTTGATGGCCACCAGTTCAAAACTTTCACCGAGGTTGCCGAAAGTCATGATGGAAGAGATCAGGATGGCAATTGGCATGGCCAGCATCAGCAGCGATGCACTGGCATACCAGAGAAATTGTGCAATGGTGAAAAAATCAAGCCCTTTTCCTACCAGATCATCGAGGTATTTCCAGAGGCTCTGCATCATCAATACAAAAAATGCAATGAAGAAGGTTACGATAAAGGGCCCGATGAATGATTTTAAAATAAGTTTGTCGAGTTTTTTTATCATACCTTAATTGCCGGATAGCATATTAATAATGCAAAATATTGTTGCATGTCTGTAAAAGCAAAAATAACTCTTTCTGACAAGGAACTTTCACTGGTTCTGGATCCGGAATTTATTTTAACGAAAAGATCGATTATTGATAAGGTGTATGATTTGTTTGCTATTATGACTGCACGGTTACAATCCATCCTTGCAGACGCAGGAAACTTGCCAAACGAACTGCGCTTTTCCGTGCCTAAAATATCAAAAGGAGAAAATTATTTGCAACTTCCGTATGTAATGCTGGATTATCCCCGTTTTTTTGGAAAAGAAGATGTTTTCGCTGTGAGGACGATGTTCTGGTGGGGAAATTTTTTCAGCATAACACTAATTGCATCCGGTGTTTTCAGGAAATTAATTGATACAGATGAAATATGGAAGGATGAAAATCTAAAGGAAATTTTGTTTGTGAACGTGAACCCGGATCCCTGGCACCATCATTTTGAAGCGGATAATGTCAGGATTTGCAAAAGTCTTTCGGCAGATGAATGGCAAGCTATCACAAGTGGAAATCCACACCTCAAATTTGCACTGAAGTATGAGCTGAGTCGCTGGAATGAAATGCCAGTTTTGCTGGAGGATGGATATCGCCTGATAGAGAGATTGCTGATTAACTCCCGAGGCGATGGAAGAGTTCCTTCACCTGGTATTCCCAAAGCTGGCTCTGATCTTTAATGTCTTTCTTTTCAGCAAAATCTTTTACCACGAGTATGGTCTGATTGGTAACTTCAGATCTTTCGATGCTGAATTCAAAATATTCATCTTTCTGGCCATGCGTCCAATGAAAACGTACAAACTTATCTTCTTCTTTATCGAGTAGGTTGGCTTTATCTGTGGTGCCATTCCAGGAAAAACTAAAGATTCCATCCCTTTCATCCACTTTGTCGGCAAACCATTCCTGCAATCCGGCGGGGGTGCTCAGAAATTCATACAAGATGCTGGGAGAGCATCGCACCGGATATTCCATCGTATATAACACTTTTTTGCTCATTCTTTCTTTTTATAATCCTAGTATGCTGCAATTATAGAAAAATAATTAACCTGACAAAATATTTGATACACTATTTTTAACCAGCAGGTTAA
>JAEUSS010000245.1 GCA_016788685.1 Prolixibacteraceae bacterium
TGATGATGTCACCTTCAAATCATTGCCTTTAAAAGCTGAAATAAACGCTGCTCCGGCCGGAACTTACGAAGCTAAATTCTACGGTTTAGGTTCTGACGGTACCGTTGGTGCCAACAAAAACTCCATTAAAATCATTGGCGAAGCAACCGACAAATATTGCCAGGCATATTTTGCCTACGACTCAAAAAAATCAGGCGGATTTACTTCATCGCATCTTCGTTTTGGCGATGTGCCAATCCGTTCAACCTATTTGGTAACCAACCCCGATTTTGTGGCCTGCCACGTTCCGGCCTACCTGCATCTTTACGATGTATTGAAAGGGTTGAAAAAAGGCGGTTCTTTCCTTCTGAACTCCATCTGGGATGAAGAAGAAACCCTAAAAAGGCTGCCTGACACCATGAAAAAATTCATGGCCGAAAATGAAATTAACTTCTACATCATCAACGGAACTAAACTCGGCGAAGAAATTGGCTTGGGTAACCGTACCAATACCATCATGCAGTCGGCATTCTTCAAAATCACCGGAGTAATTCCGTTCGAAACAGCGGTTTACGAGATGAAGAAAGCCATCGTAAAATCGTATGGTAAAATGGGTGAAAAGGTAATCAACATGAACTATGCCGCTGTTGAAGCCGGAGCAAACAATGTTGTGAAAGTTGAAATCCCTGCTGAATGGAAGAACATTGCCATCACTGCCGAAGCTGACAATGGCGACCGTCCTGAATACATCACTAAAATTGTTGATGTAATTAATGCACAAAAAGGTGACGACCTTCCGGTCAGCACTTTCGTCGGCGCTGAAGACGGAACATTCATGGCCGGAACTTCGGCCTATGAAAAACGTGGTATTGCTGTAAACGTTCCTGAATGGCAGGCTGAAAACTGTATCCAGTGTAACCAGTGTGCTTACGTTTGTCCTCACGCTGCAATCCGTCCGTTCCTGATTAACGAAGACGAAATGGCTAAATTACCTGAAGGCACAAAATCAATTCAGGCTGTACCAAACAAACAGTTCCCGAATTTGAATTTCCGTATCCAGGTAAGCGTACTCGACTGTACCGGTTGCGGTAACTGTGCCGATGTATGTCCGGCTAAAACAAAAGCTCTGGAAATGAAACCACTTGGTTCACAGGAAACTGAAATTTCTCGCTGGAACCATTTCGACAAAAACGTATCTTACAAAGAAAAAGTAGTTGAGAAGAACAAATCGGTTAAAAACTCACAGATTGCTCAGCCGTTGTTCGAATTCTCCGGAGCTTGTGCAGGTTGCGGCGAAACCCCCTACATTAAACTGATTTCTCAGTTATTTGGCGAACGTATGATGGTTTCCAATGCCACTGGTTGTTCTTCAATTTATGGCGGATCAGCTCCTTCAACTCCGTACTGTAAACACAAAGAAAGCGAAAAAGGTATCGCCTGGGGTAACTCATTGTTCGAAGACAATGCCGAATATGGTTTTGGTATGGCCGAAGGTGTTGCCGCACAACGCGACCGCATTGAAATGATCATGAAAAATGCGATTGCCGACGGAGCAACTGATGCAGAAAAAGAAGCTTTCTCTGCCTGGATTGAAAACAAACTGAACAGCGAAAAAACCGAAGAAGTATCAGCCAAAGTTCGCGAAGTATTGGCTAACAGCACTGCCGCATACGCCAAAGAAATCATGGGACTGAAACAGTACCTGGTTAAAAAATCACAATGGATCTTCGGTGGCGACGGTTGGGCTTACGACATCGGTTACGGTGGTTTGGATCATGTTCTGGCTTCGGGTGCCGATGTAAACGTTTTGGTTATGGATACCGAAGTTTACTCGAACACGGGTGGTCAGGCTTCAAAATCTACTCCGGTTGGTGCTGTAGCCAAATTTGCTGCTTCCGGAAAACGTATCCGCAAAAAAGACCTCGGCGTAATGGCCATGTCATATGGGTATGTGTATGTTGCACAAGTTGCAATGGGCGCTAACCAGGCTCAGTACCTGAAAGCTATCCGTGAAGCCGAAGCTTACCCCGGACCATCACTGATCATCGCTTATTCGCCATGTATCAACCACGGACTGAGAGCTTCTATGGGCAAATCTCAGCAGGAAGAAAAACTGGCCGTTGAATGTGGTTACTGGTCATTGTTCCGTCACAACCCGCTGCTCGAAGAAGAAGGCAAAAATCCATTTGTATTGGATTCAAATGCTCCGGACTGGTCGAAATTCCAGAACTTCCTGAACGGCGAGGTACGTTATACTTCACTCCGGAAAGCATTCCCTGAAGTTGCTGATGAACTTTTCAAAGCATCTGAAGAAAATGCAAAATGGAGATATAACGGCTACAAACGTATGGCCGCGATGGACTACGCAACAGCTGAATAAAAACCAATCTTTATATATTCGAAAGCTCCGGGGTACTTGTTATCCCGGAGTTTTTTTTTCCTGCTGAACCATTATGTAACTTTTCAGAGAAATGATTAATTTCAGCGGTTCATGTTCACGCAAAATGATGACCCTTCCATTAATATTCTAAAACCTGATGGATCAATTAAAACTTAAAACGTTACTGCTGGCGGCTATCATCTCTTGTGGTGCCTGTACCAACACCCGCTACCTGACCGACCCAACCAGCATTGAGCGGCAGCGCGAAATGCGAACCCACCGATCGGGTGTCAATGCCGGAGATGTGGTTATAAATATTGTAAGCATATTCATTTCCGGAGCCTTAAATACTCCGTATGAAGCCGCCCAAAGTGAACGGTCTTTCAAACGAATCCAAATTGTCAATGAGTCGCAGGATTCGCTGTATGTCAACATGGTTACCGATGTTTTGTGGAAAGAAGACGGATATTGTGACATCATGGGTATCGTCCTTCCGCCATACACCCGGCAAAAATTACTGGCACCCTACCCTGCCGCTTATAACGTTTATTTCAGAACGTCAAATTCAGAAGAAGAAAAGCTGGAAATCCGGACCGACAGCGGACGCCGTACTTTCAAATTTAGGCCTGGGATGACTGACATACGTCTTGAGGAAGAAAAAGACAGCATCGATCAACGCGGCAACGAGTAACCCAGATTTATCTTTTTGCATCCCGAACATAATTCACGATCAATTGATCGTACGCGTTCATCAGTTTTTTAACACAAGATGCTTCAACCTGAAATCTTTGACGGCCGACCAATCGGACGGGCAGCACTTTAGGCGAGGTTCCGGTTATAAATGCAGCATCGAATAAACCGATTTCAGCAGCGGCAACTGCCTCTTCAACAACTTCTAAACCTAACACTTTCAGGCAGTCTAACACTTCCTGCCGGGTAATCCCGATCAAAACCATCGATTCCGGAGCGGTATAAAACACATCATTCTTTACAAAAAACACATTAGAGCGGCTGCCTTCTGTAATTTTTCCGCCACGATCAACCATCAGCACTTCGAATAATTTCCGGTCAGCAATCATTTCGTTGGCTTCATCTCTGATCTGCTGTTGAATTACTTTGGCGTTCGGGTCTTTTCGTTCGGCAAAAAACAAATCGGTTGAAACTCCATTCTGATACTCTTCCGGCGTTGGATAACTATGCGGAATAAAGTTAAACGACCAAAAATTTCCCCTATCAGAGGCAGAGTAAAGAAACCTGATATTGCTTCAGCTTTCTGATTGATGCGGATCAGTTCGGAGATATTCTGTTTGAACCCGATGTAGTCCATCTCAAAACGAATGCGCTGAATCTGCATCGAATTCAGCAGCCGCCCGAAATGATCTTCCAGGAAGAGCGCAACTCCGTCAATGATGCGGATTACCTCATAAACTACCCGATCAGATTCATAAAACTTAGTTAAATCTTCAGATTCTTTTTTAAACCCCAGATTTGTGATAACAATATTCATATATTGACGTATAAAATGGATAATTTTGTTCGTGCAAAATCTGGAAACAACTGCCTATATGCGATTACAGACTCTATCACACATTCACAACTTAACAATATCTTTACTGAACCATTATATCTGCGAGTTGTTTACGTCAACAAAAAATTCATGAAAAATAGAATTGCGTTAAAAATAGCTCTAATTTATTTCTTCATAGGATTTCTGTGGATCCTTTTTTCCGATCAGTTTATTCTCTCAATGGGGATGACAAATAAAACAATTACAGTTGTACAAACATATAAAGGTTGGTTTTTTGTCAGTTTAACCGCGCTGTTCTTATTCTATATTATCCGCAATGAAATGATTAAAAAAAGCCAAATTGAAGCGGATTTGGTAAAAGCAAAAATAAAAGCAGAGGAATCAGACTTACTAAAATCAGCGTTTCTTTCCAATATGTCTCATGAGATCAGAACGCCGCTGAACGGAATATTAGGCTTCTGCGAACTTTTACTTGATGATTCATTTTCGGCTGCTGACAGACAGGTCTTTGCCAAGAACCTGACTAAAAACGGAAATGATTTATTGAAACTGATTAACGACATTATGGATATATCCAGGATTCAGGAAAACCAATACGATATTTCCAAGAAAAAATTCAACCTCAATAATTTACTGAATGCAATTTACTTCGAGTTTCAGCAATCTGATGTAAAGGCCATGCGAAAACGCATCTGCTTCAAGTTAATCAAAGGAACAAACAATACTGAAATTGAACTATTTTCCGATCCGGTAAGTCTGATGCATGTTTTCCAGAACCTGCTGAACAACTCATTCTTTTTCACCAACGAAGGGTTCATCCATTTTGGATACCAACAAACAGAATCAGGACTTGAATTATTTGTCGAAGACTCGGGATGCGGAATAGACGACTCCAGCAGAGAGCTCATTTTTAAACCGTTTTTCAAAGGAAAGAATCAGGCCGCCGGCAGTAAAGGATTTGGATTGGGATTGGCAATCAGCAAAGGACTTGTTGGATTACTGGGGGCTGATCTGCAATACACCTCAACCCCCAACAAAGGGACTAAGTTCTTTTTTGTGATTGACAAAAAAGATATCGTTTCGCAGAAACCTTCGGGAAATGCACATAAGATTCCGCTTGAAAACAAGCTCCATCCAAACTGATTGCCCTCTTTCAAAAAACTATACGCCCGCTACCGTCCCGGTAAAATTCAGGGCACTCAACACTCCATTTTTAAAACTTCGCCCGATAGGCAGCTCCTTCCCTTGTATTTCAATGGTATTGGCCGTAAAAGCTTCAATCTTACCAATGGACACAATAAAAGATTTATGAATCCGGAGAAAATTTTCAGGAGGCAATTTTTCTTCCATCTGAGCCATACTCGTTTTTGTGATAATCTTACGTTTATCTGTAAAAATCTGAACATACTCGCTCAGTCCCTCAATATATTTAATTTCAGAGATGTATACTTTCACCACCTTCTTGTTCTCCTTGACATAAATAAACAATTCTTCCGGACTTTTTTCCGAAGTAGTATTTGCAACCACCTGAACCTCGTCCGGGTTCATTTGGTAAAATTTATTTACTGCTTTCAGGAAACGCTCAAACGTAATGGGTTTAAGCAAATAATCAACAACATCGAGCTCGAATCCTTCAAGCGCATACTCGCGATAGGCTGTAGTAATAATCACCATAGGCCGATGCTTCAGTGTTTTCAGAAATTCGATGCCTGTAATTTGAGGCATCTGAATGTCCATAAACATCAAATCAACCTGCCTTTCGCGCAATACGTTGAGTGCTTTCATGGCATCACTGCATTCGGCTACAATTTCAAAATTCTCAAGCTTTTCTACATGTCCGCGAATCAGATCCCTGGCCAGGGGCTCGTCATCAACAATTAAACATTTGGTTTTCATAGTCGTCTATTTTCATTGTTTCTGTTTTCTGTCCTTATTGGTATTCCATAATCGCGTAGCATTACGCCGGCCATCCTCCGGAAGTTTAGTTTTGAAAATATCCTTCCGCGAGTGTCAAATCGGAGCCAAGCAGATTAGCCATAAAATAAGATGGATTTAAGGGTTCTCCTGTTGCCTTTACAATGATCTGCTCCCAGGGCAACAGGTTTCCGTAACGGAATATGTTGCTGACCATATAATTCCCTACCTCTTGGCTTATCCTGAAGCTTCCGCTTGTTCTATCTAAGACTCTTATTTCGACAGAATGTTGCAACTGTGCAGCAAAAATATCGGCTAAAACCATGTTGTGAATGGTACAGGAAAGTGAGGTTGCAAACTTGCTGGCAGCCCAGAAACAGGCATTCTTTTCGCCCGGAATGTCAACCCCTAAATATTTGAGATTCAAATCACGCCACAACACATCCAAATCCTGATCAGGATCACGGTATATTTCTTGTTCAAAGGCTGACATCACCATAAATCTCCGGCATTTAACCAAACGATCGATCTGGTGCAGATGTCTGTAAATCTGGAAAAACTGGCGATGTTCCCCTCGGTCATCCGAAATTTCATTCTTAAACCATTCATAATCATAAACCAGATTTTCAAAATACATGGCTGTTCCTTCAGCAATCACGGAGTTAGGTGTTCTCAACAAATACGGAACATCATCGGATATTAATTTGTAATTGGACGCATGCCCCCCCAAATGCAACATTTTCCTCATCCCGTCCAGTGATTTTTTAACACTTGCAATCAAACGTATGTCATTCTTAAAATCGATATTTACCATACCGGTGATATCCGATTTCCCCGGACTATCTTTCAGATCACTCCGATCAATCACATCCTGAATAGGCAAGCCGATCTCTTCAAAAAACAGTGCAGCTTTATGAACCGGATCTGCCTGAGCAAAGAGCGAATCCATTTTCAGGGTTAACTTTTCGGGCAGATAACTGCTGCGCTCATCATTGCAATGCCAAAATTTCAAGTCGCCGGCAGGAATACGAAACCGGTTTGCCAATTGCTGATCCATAGTCTGTTTCATTGCCAGAAACGGTTCCCTTGTTTTCTGTTCGATATCATCCAGTAAGGTTCTGACTTGTTCCGGAGTCTGGTCTTTTGCTTCGAGGGCCATGTGATAATAATCGGGATAACCAAAATTGCGGGCGAACTCGTTCCGATCTTTTACCATACGAATAATATCAGCAGCCAGCAGCTTCCCTTTCCGCTGGAGTGCTGCCGATATCTTCTTTAGCAGTGCTGAGTCCGTTGTATTTTTTCGAATAGAGTCGATTTGTTCTGCTCCGTACTCTTTGCCATCAATCTCAACTTTCTTTGCCGAAAACGCCTGCCACAATTTAACTTCATTCATGATAAGCTTTTTATATTTTCCGGCTTCAATCTGTGTCCCCATAAAAGCCTGATAGAGCACGTTCAGTTGTCTGCTCAGCAGCGTATCGGTGATTAATCCTGAATATTTTAGTTTGTGCAGAAGAAGAAAATCCTGTTCGTTGGTAAATACATTTTGAGCGAATGTGTCAAACCGGTCCGGAGCAAAAAGGTTAGATGAGTTTTGATTGTGTTTATTGAAGTCCAACTCAATCTCAATCAGCTTCTGATAATCGGTTTCATTTCCCGAAACAGTTGCATTCCAAAGTGCGACAGCACTCTCGATCGAATAGCTCCTGATCATTTCAACCTTCTGATTGATGTAATGACTCAGCACTTTCTCTGCCTGTTGTTTTTCGTCCAGACATCCGAGCTGAGTAAATATGATTACTATTATTAAAATTACCTTACGCATTTCGATCCAGATTTAAGGAGCAATTCTTCCGGATAAGCAGCCGGACTGAAAAAATGCAATTTTCGTTTTTTATTTCTAACTGATGATCTTTCGGATAGATCAGCTCCAGCCTTCTTTTTATATTTGCCAAGCCAACCCCGCCCTCCGGAAGCTCTTTCCGGCAACTTACTTTGGGAATACTGTTAGAAGCCTCGAACTCAAAAAGATTGCCCCGAACACGAATCTTCAGTCTGATCCAAGGCGAGCCAGGATCGGGGCTGCTACCGTGTTTGAAACAATTCTCGACAAAAGTATAAAGCAGCATGGGAGGAATCAGGCATTCCGGATTGTCTATTTCCTTTTCGAAAATGATGGAAAGACGGTCGGAATAACGAAGTTCTTCAAGTTGGATGTAATCTTCAATTAACTTGATTTCTTTGGTTACAGGCACTTCCTCGGCATTACATTCATAAAGAACGTAATGAAAAAGATCGGACATCTTCGAGATAATTACCGGTGTTTTATCGCTCTTCTGAAGCGCCAGAACATACAGGTTATTAAAGGTATTAAACAGGAAATGTGGATTTAGCTGCGCTTTCAGTAACTGAAGTTCGGATGCCAGCCTCTTGCGTTCGGCCTCGTTGGCAAGTGTCTGGCTCGTCATCCAGTTTCGGTAATATTTAAACATCGCAAATATTACAACCGGCATAATTATCCAAATCAGGTTAACCAAAAAGATATCGGTATT
>JAEUSS010000268.1 GCA_016788685.1 Prolixibacteraceae bacterium
TCTACATTTCGTCAGCCGACTGGATGCCCCGAAATCTTGACCGCCGCATCGAGGTGGCCTGCCCCGTTTATTCTCCTGAAATCAGGGCCGAACTAAAAGAACTGCTTAGGATTCAATTGCGCGACAATTCCAAGGCGCGTATTCTCGACGGCGAACTCAGCAACTGCTACAACAACACCGCTGCCGGGCAAAAGTACCGGGCACAGGTTGATTATCACAATTACATCAAAAAGAGACATCAGAACATTATGAAGATTTACCACAACCCACGTTGCTCCAAAAGCCGCGAAGGCCTTAAATACCTCGAAGAAAAAGGATTTGAGGTCGAAGTGATCGACTACATGAAAAACGGAATTACAGCGCGCGAAATCAAAGAATTCCTCATCAAATCAGGGATGAAGGTAACTGATATTATCCGCACCAATGAAGACCTTTACAAAGAGCAATTTAAAGACAAGGAAATCTCCGAAGAAGAATGGATCACGATCCTTGCCGAAAACCCCAAACTGCTTCAACGCCCGCTGGTCATCAAAGGAACTCACGCCGTTCTGGCCCGGCCGGCCGAAGAGATTCAAAAGCTGATCTGACACGAAAAATAGACCTTCAGGGCTTCTTTTCAATCCTGAAGGTTTATTTTACTTTAGCATGCAGCTCCTTTATTTCTTTTTCGAGCTGAATCTTTAGTTTCAGTGCGTTGGAGAGAGCCAGCGCATCTTTGATAGCTTGCTTGTCGAACTGTTCCAGCACGATGTAATACATGCGTTTCCCCAGAAAAACCGCCTTCAGGTTACGGTCGGCATTATCGGCAATAAACTGGATAACGCCATTGTCTTTCCCGTTTTTATAACTCACTTTTTCCCAGTGCAGATTCATAAACTCACTGTGATGATTGTTTATGTCTTCCAGCGAGACTGTATCCGTTTTCGCCTGAAAGACTCCGTCATAAACCCTTAACCCAACGTGATTGAGCCACTGTTCGCCGTAATAATTGCTGGAGATATACAACTCACCCCGCTCGTCGAGGTGAAGCTGAATGAACGATTGGTTCCAACGTCGTTCAAAGTTCTGCCTTTTGTGTACATATTGGGTAAACCGGTCGTATTCTGTTTTTTCCTGGTCAAACAGTTTTTCCAGATCAGTCAGGCGGTTCATAAGCCGGTCAAACTGATCCTGTTTGCGAAATAAGATTTCAGAGTTAACTTTCTGACTCAACTCCTTGGCTTTGGCAACCGATTCGAAGGCTTCAGGAAACAGCACCGGAATCGAATCCAAAACCTGCAAAGCAACCACAGAATCGCCCTTTTCGCAGGCTGAAACTGCAAAATCTAATTTCCCGGCAGCTCGCTTTTTATACGAGTTGCCGCACGAACATAAAGCTGCAAAAATCAAGATTCCTGCAACTATTTTCAAATTACTCATTGTTTTAAGTTTAAAAAAACTGTCATTTGTGCTTCAAAGAAAAAGATAATCTACGAGCGATGGAAACAAATTCAGTAGTTTTTTTCAATTCCCGAAAATATTCGGAACTTCCTGCTCTGCCAATTATTGCAGCCTGGAAGATCATAAATCCGGAAAACATCGGCAATCTGATCCGGCTGGCAGACAATGTGGGAGCTGCCGAAGTTTTCATTCTTGGTGATGATTTTCAGCTACGGATGTCATCAGTCAAAAAAACAGCAGGGCTCAGCTTCAATAACGTCAAACTTTCATTCATCTCTCCTGAATTATTCTTCAGCCAGCTTTCTCCGGAATACCGCCTGGTAGCTATCGAAACCTGCGAAGATTCGGCAAACCTATACACACAAAACCTTCCGGAGAAGATTGTATTCCTGCTCGGCAACGAGCGAAACGGGCTCCCGGATGATTTGCTCGGCAAATGCGATCAAAAAGTCCACATCCCGATGACAGGCAAATGCAAATCAATGAATGTGTCCCATGCGCTGACTGTCGTGCTGTTCGAATGGCAAAGACAAATGCTCTTCGGCAAAAACATTTGACTCAGCCTTTGATGATGAATAACTGACTTTTTGCCTATATTTAGCAGCTAAATATAAAACCATGATCACCTTAACCCAACTCGAATACATTGTTGCCGTGGATACATTCAGACACTTTGGGAAAGCTGCCGAAAACTGCTTTATTACGCAACCAACCCTAAGTATGCAAATAAAAAAGCTGGAAGAGGATCTGGAGGTCATTATTTTCGACCGCAGTAAGCAGCCACTCATCCCCACCGATGTAGGACGCCGCATCATCGACCAGGCCCGGATAACACTTCAGGAGTCTCAGAAAATAAACACCATAATCAAAGATCATAAAAATCTGATTTCCGGAGAACTCAAAATCGGGATTATCCCGACACTGGCCCCCTACCTGCTCCCGTTGTTCATCGGCAACTACAAACGTAAATATCCGAACATAAACATCAAGATTGAGGAACTGACCACCGCCAACATTATCGACCGGCTGCACCGCGATTTACTGGATGTCGGCGTATTGGTAACTCCGCTGAACGAAGAACGCATCAACGAAAAACCGTTGTTTTATGAAGGGATGTTGCTGTATCTGCACGATGAGCATCCGTTGGCAAAAAAGACAAATATCAAGCTGAAAGATATCGCAACTCCCGAGATTTGGCTGTTAAGCGACGGGCATTGTTTTCGCGACCAGGTCATTAATCTTTGTTCGTTCAAAGGATCAACCAATTCGGCACTACCCTTTCATTTCGAAGCCGGATCTCTCGAAACCGTTATGAATATCATCGACCGCGAAGGCGGCATGACTATCATTCCTGAACTGGCAACAATCGGGATGAGCGAAGCCAGATTTGAACACGTACGGACTTTTGTCGACACCAACCCGCTCCGAGAAGTCAGTCTGGTGTATTCCAGACATTTTGCAAAATACAAACTAATAGAATTGTTGTGGAAAGAGATTGTTTCTTCGATGCCTGAAAAGCTGTTACAAAAGAACCGGGGAACAATTGTTGAATGGAGATAATTTTTTTTCATTTTTCGTTTGTTATTTCAAAAATCTTGCTTTCCTTTGCAGCGCCAAAACAGAAAAACAGCGGCTAAACGAAGCCAATGAAGTTTTGGAAAAAAAATCTGAAAAAATTTGGAGACTAAAAAAAATGATTTATTTTTGCAGTCCCAAAATCAGGGAACAAAACAAGTTGGCCCGTTCGTCTAGGGGTTAGGACGCCAGGTTTTCATCCTGGTAGCAGGGGTTCGAATCCCCTACGGGCTACAAATAAATTTAACAATTTAGGAAATTAAGAGATGGCACATCATAAATCAGCAAAGAAGAGAATCAAACAGGACGAGGTTAAAAATCTGCAGAATAAATACTACGCAAAAACAATGCGTAATGCTGTAAAGAAATTACGCCTTGAAACTGATAAAGAAGCAGCTGCGGTAGCCTTACCAACTGTTGTTTCGATGATCGATAAGCTTGCTAAAAAGAATATCATTCATCCAAACAAAGCTGCCAATCTGAAATCTTCACTCGCTTTGCACATCAACAAGATCTAGGAATATATTTATTCTGATATATACAGAAACCGTCTTATTTTAAGACGGTTTTTTTTGCTTGCAGCAAATCCTCCGATACGGCTCAAAAAAAAGGCCTCACAGTTCATGCAAGGCCTTCTTCATATAATCGTGCTGTTGTTAACAGTTACACTGATAATTACATTCGTGACAGCGACTAACTTCTCCTTTCAGCCGTTTTTCTATTAATTCTTCAATTCGTTCACGCAGCGGCTCAATATTTATCTTCCGGATTACTTCGTTTGCAAAAGCATTCATCAACATCATCCGGGCCTCTTTTTCGCCAATTCCGCGCGACCGAAGGAAAAACAAAGCATCTTCATCGATCTGACCGATAGTTGCACCATGACTACACTTTACATCATCGGCATCAATAATCAGCTGAGGTTTGGTCTGCATTCGTGCCTTATCTGACAATAGTACGTTATTGTTTCGCTGAAAGGCATTGGTCTGCTGGGCATCACGGGCAACGTGAATACGTCCGGCAAATGCTCCGGTCGACTCATCATCGAGTACATTTTTATATACCTGATTGCTCAGGCAATTGGGTGAAGAATGCTCGATTACTGTAAAATTATCAACATGCTGTTTTTTATCAGTAAACGAAATTCCGTTCACATTGGCTTCCGCGTGCTCTCCGTTAAACGTCAACTTCAGGTTATTCCGGATCAGTCCGCAATGCAGGCTGACAGTTCCTGTTACCAGATTAGCGTTCCGTTCCAGCTTGTAAAACGCAGAGTTTATCGTTGCTGATTGGTTGTGGTGATTCTGGATGGTATAAACATCAACCATAGCATCATCTCCGGTAAAAACTTCAGAAACCGAATTAAACAGGAACGATGCCGAGGTGAGTGTATGATCACAAACCAGAATTTTGATCTGGCTTCCAGCTTCAGCGACAACCAGGTTGCGCTGCGTGACCATCAAACTCTCGTCGGAGCTGAGCAGATTAATGATTTGGACAGGCTTTTCGACAACGACACCTTTAGGTACATGAATAAAAAAACCATCCTTGGCAAAGGCCGAATTCAGTGCAACAAACGGATCATCCGACAAACCTGCCTGCCGGTTGAGGTAATCCTGAAGCAATTCAGGCCGTTCATTGGCTATTTGTTCCAGGCTGCCGAGCACCACACCTTTCGGGAGTGCTGCCGATGGATTATTTCCGCTGTAAAACCAGCCATTCACCAAAAACACCAAATGCGTATCCAACTGAGGAATATTGCACTTAAAAACTTCGTTCAAATTAATCACACCCGACTCTCTGACCAGTTCAAGGCCATATTCTTTTTCAAAAGCAGGCTTGAGATTGGTGTACTTATAGTCTTCATATTTAAAATCGGGGATACCGGTTTTCGCAAAACGTTTAACGGCCACTTCGCGCATTCGGTTTAGCAAAGGCGAAGAGCCTTGATTCAACTGTTCCCTGCTTCTTTCAAACAGCGAAACCAGCCGATCAGCCTGTGTTGTTTTTTCCTGAATAATACCCATAGCTATTGATCACTCCCGTTTTTAATCCAGTCGTATCCTTTTTCTTCCAGTTCTAAGGCCAGTTCTTTACCTCCCGATTTTACAATCCGTCCTTTGTACAAAACATGAACAAAATCAGGCACAATATAATCGAGCAGACGTTGATAATGCGTAACTACAATCGTTGCATTTTCAGGCGATTTTAAGGCATTCACCCCTTCAGCCACAATTCGCAACGCATCAATGTCCAGCCCCGAGTCGGTTTCGTCCAGGATTGCCAGTTTGGGCTCCAGCATAGCCATCTGGAATATTTCATTCTTTTTCTTCTCTCCTCCGGAAAAGCCTTCGTTCACCGAACGGTTGGTCAGCTCAGAATCCAGGTGAAGCATTTCTTTTTTGGTACGCATCAGCTTCAGAAATTCTCCGGCGGTTAAAGGCTCCTGCCCTCTGAATTTGCGGTGTTCATTCACCGAAGCTTTCAGGAAATTAACCATAGGCACTCCCGGGATTTCTACCGGGTACTGAAAACTCAGGAATAATCCGCTGCGTGAACGAACTTCGGGAGCAAGTTCAAGTAAATCAGCTCCCAAAAATTCAACTTCACCTTCGGTCACTTCGTACTCTTCTTTTCCGGCCAAAACGTTGGCCAAGGTACTTTTCCCTGAACCATTCGGTCCCATGATGGCATGTACCTCGCCGGCTTTCACTTCCAGATTAATCCCTTTCAGGATTTCCTTGCCTTCAATCGAGGCATGTAAGTTCTTTATTGTAAGCATTCTGTAATAGTTTCTAGTTTGGGCTCCGACAAAGCTCGGCCACAATTTTTCTTATAATTCGAGATTCTTGTATTTTCAGTTATCTATTAGCCGACGCTGCCTTCCAGACTGATTGACAGCAACTTTTGCGCCTCGACGGCAAATTCCATCGGGAGTTTATTCAGCACTTCCCGGGCATAACCATTGACGATCATGCCAATGGCATCTTCCGTAGAAATTCCGCGCTGATTGCAGTAAAAGATCTGGTCTTCGCCAATTTTTGACGTGGTCGCTTCATGTTCGACAATCGATGATTTGTTGCCTACTTCGATGTAAGGGAAAGTATGTGCGCCACAGGTCGACCCCAGCAAAAGTGAGTCGCACTGAGAAAAATTACGTGCATTGGTTGCCCCGGGCATGACCTTCACCAGCCCGCGATACGAGTTATCACTCTTCCCGGCCGAAATACCTTTTGAAACAATTGTACTTTTGGTGTTCTTGCCAATGTGGATCATTTTAGTTCCGGTATCGGCCTGCTGATGGTGATTGGTTAAGGCAACAGAATTAAATTCGCCCACCGAATTATCGCCGATCAGCACGCAGCTCGGATACTTCCAGGTTATAGCCGAGCCGGTTTCAACCTGAGTCCAGCTGATTTTAGATGACTCACCACGGCAGATTCCGCGCTTGGTCACGAAATTATATATTCCGCCTTTACCTTCCTTATCACCCGGATACCAGTTCTGAACAGTTGAATATTTCACTTCTGCACGATCCATCGCTATAATTTCAACAACCGCGGCATGCAGCTGATTCTCGTCACGCATCGGTGCCGTACAGCCTTCGAGGTAACTTACATAGCTGTCATCTTCGGCCACAATCAGGGTCCGTTCGAACTGCCCCGTCCCGGCAGTGTTAATCCTGAAATAAGTAGAAAGTTCCATCGGGCAGCGAACACCTTTCGGGATGTAACAGAATGATCCGTCGGAAAACACAGCCGAATTCAGTGCTGCAAAAAAGTTATCGGTAGTAGGAACCGCCATTCCGAGGTATTTCTTTACCAACTCCGGATGTTCGATCAATGCTTCGCTGAAAGAGCAGAAAATAATTCCTTTTTCGGCCAGAACTTTTTTGAACGTTGTGGCAACCGAAACACTATCCATGACCACATCAACAGCTACCCCTGCCAGATGCTTCTGTTCTTCAACCGAGATTCCCAGTTTTTTAAATGTCTCAAGCAACTCCGGATCAACCTCATCCAAACTTTGATATTTAGCCTGATTCCGCGGCGCTGCATAGTAAATAGTTTCCTGAAAATCAATCGGAGGTATTCTCAGGTAGGCCCATTCCGGCGCTTTCATTTTGAGCCATTCGCGGTAGGCTTTCAGCCTGAACTCAAGCATAAACTCAGGTTCGTTCTTCTTTGCCGAAATCAACCTGATCACATCTTCATTCAAGCCTTTCGGAATCACATCGGTATCGATATCGGTTACAAAACCATATTCGTATTCCTTTGTCGTTATATCGCTTAATAATTTTTCCTGATTTTCCATGTCCTCTGTTTTCTTTCTCTTCTGAATTACATCACCATTAACAATCTTATACCCCGACTGTTTAAATTTAATTGCAAAGATAAGGAAGTAAAGCTATTTTTGTCCAAAGTTTTCAGGTAATAAATACCTTTAAGTCTTAATTTTTAACATGGAAGAAACAAAAAAACCAACGCTGCTTTCTGAACTTGGTGAGTTTGGATTAATTACCCGTCTGACCGAGAAAATACAACTTAAAAATACAAGCACAATCAAAGGCGTTGGCGACGATGCGGCAGTTTTAAGCTTTCCCGACCGGAAGATTGTAGTCACCACCGATCTTTTGGCCGAAGGTATTCATTTCAACCTGATGTATGTTCCGCTAAAACACCTGGGATACAAAGCCGTGGTCGTAAACCTGTCGGATGTTTTTGCCATGAATGCCACTCCGAAGCAAATCACTGTTTCGATAGCCATTTCATCTAAATTTTCGCTCGAAGCGATTGAAGAACTGTATTCAGGGATTCATCTGGCCTGCGAAAAATACGGAGTCGACCTCATTGGCGGCGACACGACCTCCTCGCTCACCGGACTGACCATCAGCATTACCGCTATTGGCGAGGCGACCGATGAAGAACTGGTCTACCGCAGTGGCGCCAGGGTAAACGATCTACTCTGTGTTTCCGGCGACCTGGGTGGCGCATACATGGGGCTGCAGCTCCTGGAACGCGAAAATGAAGTATTCAAGGTAAATCCGAATCAGCAACCTCAATTCGATGGCTACGACTACATCCTGGAACGCCAGCTGAAACCCGAAGCCCGCGGAGACATCAGAGAGTTGCTCAAGACTTTGAATATCAAACCAACTTCGATGATCGACATTTCCGACGGGCTTTCGTCGGAAGCGCTGCATTTATGCAAGGCCTCAAAAGTAGGCTGCAGCATTTACGAAGAAAAAATACCGCTCGACAACCAAACCAAACAGTTTGCCGCAGAACTGAGCATTAACCCGCTGGTGGCCGCCCTTAACGGAGGCGAAGACTACGAACTGCTCTTTACGGTTCCGTTAGCCGCCTTTGACGTGATTAAAAAAGAATTCGACATTACCGTAATCGGGCATATTACTCCTGAAAGCGAAGGAGCCAACCTGATCACCACCGGAGGATCGGTTATTCCGCTTCAGGCCCAGGGATGGAACCCGCTGATGAACACCAAAAAATAAAAAACAAAGAGCGGAGGTTTTTGCTCTCCGCTCTTTGTTTTTTCCGAAGTCCGACAATACCCCGTCTTTTACTTTCCGGCACCTCCCTTTCAGAAAATTCGCGCTGTAAGTTCCCCCGACTTTCTGTGATTTGTACAAAACTGAAGTGGAGCGACACCAGATTCTCCTTAAAAACACTAAATTTATAAACCTAATATTTAAAGATCTGTCCGAAAAAACATACATTCTTTAAACTCAGGCTATGTTCAGCGAACTTTTTCATTCGTGGATCAAGCATTGCATCGTGTTATTTTTTCTCACTTTTGTACAGGAAGATGCAGCAATTGTTGCCGCATCATTTTCGAATGTCGAGTACGGATTACCTTTTGGTTTGGCCTTTTTCAGCATTTATACCGGAATTATTGCCGGCGACCTTTTTATATACGGACTGGGGCGGGCCGCGCAACAAAACAGCTGGTTACGCTCGAAAGTCATTGGCCCCAAAGTCGACCAGGTCAAAAGCTGGCTAGAGGATAACTTTGTATGGGCTGTGGCTGTCTGCCGCGTTACCCCCACCCTTCTGTTTCCCACATTTGTTGCCATTGGCTGGTTCCGGATGCCAGTCAAACGATTTATTCTGATCACGGTTATCTCGTCGGCCATTTACACACCGATCGTTTTTCTGCTCGTCACATTGCTTGGCGACCTGGTTTTATACCAATTGGGTTATTGGGCCTGGGCTGTTGTGCTATTGGCTGTCATCCTGTTTCCCCTCAGAAAAACATTGTTTTCATTCTCAGGCAACCGGAATAACGAAAACACTTCCGTTTTAACTATTCCATTCCTGAATCCTCCGGCCAACCAGTCTCATATCCCGAAAAAACAGCACCGGGGC
>JAEUSS010000343.1 GCA_016788685.1 Prolixibacteraceae bacterium
AAAAAGCTTAATTTGACCAAAGATGAGAATCTCAACGATTTTCTTCTTCGGATTGACGAATAGGTCTTTTGTTTGATAATCAGCTAAATAATGTTGGTGTATAGGCGAAGTATAGTTTTAAGTTTACCTGATAATGCCAGATATTTCCGACTTTTGATGCGAAAAACCAGAAATATTGCTGTTGCCTGAGATATACCCAGGCAGCAGCGAATTAATAACCATCAAACAAAATGGAGGATTTATCAGGTGATGAAATTTAAAATTCCCAATCGGTTATTTACAACAACGATTTTCATGTTCTTCACTCTTGCAGTAATTGTTGTTTTGGTAATTAGCCTTATCAATGAAAAGAGCAGAATTCAGGCATCTTTAGTGTTGGCACAGCATAGCCGGGAACAAATATTAAAAACCGAGAGTGTTACAGAAGCTTTATTGCTGACTGAAATCAGGTTTAAAGAATATTGTACCACCTTTGATGAGGCAGTTTTTGAGAAATACAAAATACAGGTCGATGCATTGTCCCGGAATATTCATTTATTGTTGCAATCGATATCCAACGATTCAACAAGGGAAGGGGAACGTATTGACAGACTTTTTGATGAAAAGACAAGGGAAGCTGACGTTTATATGAAGTTGAGGCTGTTGACTGATTCGTTGATATTTTCTTCAGCAAGCCTTGAAGAAAATCAATCGGAACTGGTTAAGTATGCGGGCTCCCGGACGAAAAAGACAATAGATACAATAAGCATAACCAAAGTATCAGAATCGCACAAAAAAGGTCTTTTAGGAAAACTAAAAAATGCGATTGTTGGAGAAAAAATACAACAAAGCGAGAATACAAAATTACTCATTCATTCTCCGGGAGAATCAAATAGCCCGAATGAAGATCCCTCGCAGAAACAGTTGCACGTCCGGAACGAAAAGACTGACCCGACAAACATGCGGAAGCTGATCAGAAATGCCTTCGAGTTGAAAGAGAGTGAGTTGAAGCTAATAGAGCTGAATAACAGATTAATAGCCGAGATAAGTAAACTCGTCACCGAGGTCAAGAATGATATCAAAGAAACCGAACTGAGCCGAAACAATTCGTTTTTAAACTCGGTTAAGGATTCTGCCAGTTTTCTCCAGAATGCCTTAATCATACTGATTCTTCTGGCGTGTATCCTGGCAACCTACATCCTGACACTCTCATACAAGAATGAGAAGTTCCAGAAGAATATTATTGACCTTAACGACAAGGTGATGGAAGACTCCGTGGAGAAAGATAAGTTCTTTTCCATCATAAGTCATGACCTGATGAACCCGTTCAATGCGCTCCTCGGCTTTAGCGAAATGCTGAATGAATCAGCAAGAAATGGTGATAAAGAAGATGTTATTGAATACTCTTCAGTTATAAATCAGTCAGCCAGAAGGATATTCAACCTGCTGCAGAATCTGCTCGTTTGGTCCAGAATGAAAAATGGTAAAATGAACTATTCACCCAAGCCGGTCAGGATTGATGAGCTTATTTCCGATTCCATGATGATTCTAAGTCCCATAGCACAAAATAAAGAGATCAACCTGAGCTGGGAAGTAAACAGCGACATCACGGCAACCATTGATCCGAACATGATTAACTCTGTTTTGCAGAATCTGGTTACCAATGCAATTAAATTTACTGAAAGAGGAGGGAGTGTTACCGTAAAGGCATTCGCAGAATCAGATCAACTGAAGTTTATCATCTCTGATTCCGGTGTCGGAATGAGCGAAGAACAAATCATGAAACTCTTTAAGTTGAATAAAACTTCTTCGGCAAGAGGAACTGATGACGAAGTCGGGACTGGACTTGGACTCATCATCTGTAAAGAATTCATCGAGTTGCATCACGGGAAAATATGGGTTGAAAGCACTCCGGGGCAGGGAAGCGACTTCTGCTTTTCGGTTGCTTTGAGCTGACAGACTTCGGTTGCCTGCAATTGGTGTTTTGCTTTTATACGGATTGGTTTCGGAGGATATGCAGCTTGCAATCGTCCAGTTGCTCAAAGGCAATGGTTTCTCCGGAAATGTTCGGTGCTGCAACGCCTTTCCCGAAAAACTGATTGCCCGTATAAACAAAGGCTTCGTCCCACAAATTCAACATCAGAAAGCTGTTCAGCAATTTGCTTCCGCCTTCCACAATAACCGAAAGAATCTGGCGGTTATACAGTTCGGAGAGTAGTTGCTGTAAAATATTGTCATCGAAATTGAGCCGGATAAATTTCAGGTTTTCGGCATCCGTTTTTTCTATTTGGGTAAAAATCCAGGTTGGTGCCTTCCGGTCAAAAAGTTGCAGGCCCGAATCCAGCCGGCCGGTTCGGTCAATAACCATGCGGATGGGCTGATTGCCGGTCCACTCCCTTACGGTGAGCGCCGGATTGTCATACTGTGCAGTATCGGTCCCGATCAGAATTGCCGATTCTTCGGAGCGTTGTTTGTGAACCAGCCTTTTCGAGAGTGCGTTGGTAATCCAGGTCGGATGCTGTGTTTCGGTGCGGTCGGTGTCAATAAATCCGTCAAGTGTCTGCGCCCATTTCAGGAGAATATACGGACGCTTTTTCTCGTGAAAGGTAAAGAACCGGCGGTTTAATTCCCGGCATTGATTTTCGAGTACGCCGGTTGTCACTTCAATTCCGGCCTTTTGCATGCGGTCGATGCCTTTCCCCGCCACCTTGGCGAACGGATCAACAGTCCCGATTACCACGCGCGGGATACGGCTTTCGATAATCAGATCGGAGCAGGGCGGCGTTTTTCCGAAGTGCGCACAAGGTTCGAGCGATACATACAAAGTCGAATCAGCGAGCAAGGCTGGATTTTTGACCGAGCGGATGGCATTGACTTCAGCGTGCGCCTGTCCGAATTTTTTATGATACCCTTCGCCGATAATACGGTCATCGTGCACAATTACGCAACCAACCATCGGATTGGGAGCCACATCGCCCATACCAAGGATTGCCAGATCAAGACAGCGTTGCATAAAAGTTTCGGGAGTACTCATCATCGAAAAAATTAACTTTGCCAAAAATAGCAATAAATGAAGGCAGGTATCGCATCGATCCGAAAAGAATTGGCAGGAATTTATTCCGGCGGGGAAATTGAAAGTCTGATTTTCCTGATTTTTGAAAAGCTGAAAGGCTACTCGCGCACGCAATATCTGCTTGCGGCAGATGAAAAACTAAGCGAAGAAGAGTTGATCCGGATTGAGGAGATTGTGGCTCGCCTGAAAAACCACGAACCCATTCAGTATATCCTGGGCGAAACCGAATTTTACGGGCTACCGTTTTATTCGGTCCCCGGAGTTTTAATTCCGCGGCCTGAAACCGAAGAACTGGTGCAGTGGATTATTCAGGAAAACCAGTTGCCGGCGCCCACGATACTGGATATGGGTACCGGAACCGGCTGTATTGCTATTGCGCTCCGGAAAAATATTCTGAAATCAACGGTGATTGCCTGCGATGTCTCGCCGGTTTGTATCGAAACGGCCCGTCGGAATTCGGATCTGAATTCGGCCGGGATTTCGGTTATTGAATACGACATGCTAAAACAGATTCCCGAAATCAGTCTCCCCGAACTGGACATTGTTGTCAGTAATCCGCCATATGTCCGCGAAACTGAGAAAGTAAAAATGGAGAAAAACGTATTGGAATATGAGCCGGAACTGGCCCTGTTTGTTCCCGACGAACGCCCGTTGCTGTTCTACGAGCGGATTGCTGATTTTGCCCGCAAAAATCTCAGGAACGGAGGCCGGTTATATTTCGAAATCAACGAAGCATTTGGGCACGAATGCACTGAAATGTTGCAGGAGAAGGGATTTTCGGACGTCAAACTGAGAAAAGATATTCACGGAAAAGACAGGATGGTTGGGTGCAGACTTCTAAAGGCCTGAAAAACTGATCGTAATCAGATGCTCCGGAAGAGACGGCAGTTTCAATACAGTCTCCGGATCAAGTCAACAATTTCATATATTTGCATGTAGCGCAAACGAACAGTGTGGAGTTGGAACATAAATCACCAATCTGTTGAAACAATTTTTTGTATACACGCTTTTACTCTTTAATCTTGCGGCAGTATTAGCACTTGCCTTTGCTACGGTTTCGGTTTATCTCAGTCCCGAGAAAATCTGGTTTGCTGCATTATTCGGGATGGCATACCCCTACCTTTGGCTCGTCAATCTGGTCTTTATCGTTTTCTGGATTATTATCAAGCCCAAGTTCGTATTTTTTTCACTTGTGGTTATGCTTGCCGGTTACAATCAGACCGGTAATTACGTCCAGTTTTCAGGACGAAAAACGAATGAAACAGGGATCAGGGTAACCAGCTACAATGTGAAATACTTCATGGGGAATACCGATTACCCGAATAAAGAAAATGCTGACCATATCCTTAATTTTCTGCGGAAAAACAATGCCGATATTATTTGTCTTCAGGAAGTGAGGCTCAACAAGCGGCAGGTTTTCGATGTTAAGAACCACAGGCTCCCGCAAATCAACCACATTCAACTGGCACACAGCAGTAACGAAGGCGGACAACTGACCATGACCCGTTTCCCGATTTTATACATGGGCGAAATCAGGTTCAAAAATTCCGGAAATATGATCATCTATACGGATATGCTGATCAACGGAGATACAGTCAGGGTTTACAATTGCCATCTGCAGTCGTACCGGCTGCGTCCCAAGGAAATAAACTCAATTGACTCGATGGAGTTTGATAGCCACCAGAAAAACAAGGAGAAAATAAAAGAACTGAGCGTAAAATTCAAGAGTGCTATAATCAAAAGGGCCGAACAGGCTGCCGCACTTCGTGAGCACCTGGACCAGTGTCCGTATCCGGTCATCGTTTGCGGCGATTTTAATGATACTCCGGTTTCGTTCACTTACCACATGGTGAGAGGCAACCTGGAAGATTCGTTCACACAGTCGGGCAAAGGAACAGCCAACACTTACAACGGCAAGTTGCCCTCGTTCCGGATTGACTATATCTTGCACAGTCCGAAGTTTTCGAGTTACAATTTCGGGGTTTCAACCTTGAATCATTCAGATCATTACCCGATCAGTTGTGACTTGTTTCCGGCGAAGAAAGAATAGTCAGCCGTCAGAAAAGTCGCTTTCTCTTGAGCAGATAGGAGTAAAGTACGTGTTTAAAGTCTTCGTTGATGTCGGCTTCTGCCATGTCAATGTGGTATTGTCCGCAGCGGACCCGTATTTCTTCAAAATATTCTGAAACAGCTTTCCGGTAATTTGTTCTCAGCTCCCGGGGCGAGAGCCTGAGGTGTTCGCCTGTTTCCAGATCGACAAAGCGGTATGGTTGGTTCCCGAAATCAAATTCGTGTTCCTGTCGGTGGTCGGAGACATGGAAAAGCAACACTTCGTGTTTATTGTATTTCAGGTGCTGAAGTGCTTCAAACAGTTCGTCGGTGTTTTCCTGTGCAATTAAATCGCTGAAAAGGATGACCAGCGAACGCTTATGAATGTTTTCGGCAATCATGTGCAGAACATCGGCTGTGTTGGTCCTTTTTTGCAGTAACGCCTGTTCCTGACGCAGCAAACTACCGAGCTGATTGTACAGCAAATCGATGTGAACCGACGATAAACGGGCAGTGGAATGAAACCCGATCTCATCAGAAAACAATGAAAGGCCGACCGCATCGCGCTGTTTCCGGAGCAGATAAATAATGGCTGCCGCCGAATAAACCGAGAAGGCCAGCTTGTTGGTTCTCGAAGGTTTTCCTTTCTCAAAGGGGAAGAGCATCGATGACGAGGTGTCGATCACTAACTGACACCTGAGATTGGTTTCTTCTTCGTATTGTTTTACAAATAAGCGGTCGGTGCGGGCAAACAGCCTCCAGTCGAGGTGTTTGGTTGATTCGCCGGTATTGTAAAGCCGGTGTTCGGCAAATTCGACCGAAAAGCCATGAAACGGACTGCGGTGCAACCCGGTAATAAACCCTTCGACTACCTCGCGGGAGATGAATTCGAGATTGTCGAATTGCTGAAGCTGCTGGATGTCAAGGAGGTTGTTCAAAGGTAAAACGAGTTAATTGTTTGGGTCAAAAGTAATCAGACAATGCTTTCCGGAAAATGAGAAAGGCATAAGAACCGTTGTTTCCTATGCCTTTCTTCCTGAAATTATCTTCTTTTAAAGAATACCGTCAACTTTTGAAGCGAGCGTTGTTTTTGGGGCGGCACCAACATGTTTTTCCACCACCACGCCATCTTTAAAAAACAGGATTGTTGGTATATTACGGATTCCGTATTTAGAGGCAATACCCGGATTACTGTCAACATCCACTTTTCCTACGATCAATCTTCCTTCGTAATCTTCCGAGAGTTCCTGAACAATAGGAGCTACCATCCGGCAAGGGCCACACCATTCAGCCCAAAAATCAACCAAAACCGGCTTATCCGCTTGAAGAACCAATTCTTCGAAGTTTGCATCATTAATTTCTAAAGCCATCGTCATCTATTTTTTATGTGTGAGTATTGTAACAAATCTCTTTGCCATCACAAAATTAGCCTAATTAATTTTAAAAGCAAGATCATCGTTCTTTTCAAAATACGCGAGCAGTTCATCAGTAATCTCTATCCGCGTATTTCTTGAAAACAGATTAACCATCATT
Source organism: Prolixibacteraceae bacterium (assembly GCA_016788685.1). Taxonomy (GTDB): domain Bacteria; phylum Bacteroidota; class Bacteroidia; order Bacteroidales; family Prolixibacteraceae; genus Aquipluma. The sequence goes on from JAEUSS010000343.1 coordinate 6,635, forward strand.
TTTGTTTCCGGATCCCAGATATCAAACCGAAGCAACGACTTCCCCTTGCTGTTCAGCGTAAGCTGCTCCAGATCGGAAACCAGTCCCGGAGTGACCAATGGCAGCGGAATCTGTACCGTTATGCTTTTGAAGTATTTTTCACGGATTTCTTCCATCAGTTCAACGCGCGAGAGCTTAAACTCCAGTTGTTCTCCGCCAAATCTGTTTTGTACAGCGCCTTTGACCATTAAAAACAGGCCCGGTTTGCAGAATTTGCCAAACTCGACATAGTCCTTGGAAAAGAAGAACATCTTATACGAATCGGTATAATCGGTTAAAACCATGTAACAGAACGGCTTCCCGTTTTTACTGAAGGCCTCCCGGGCTTCTGTTACCATGCCAATAAAGGTCAGTTCACGCCCTTTGAGTGCTTCAATGTTATTGTTCAGGTCTTTCAGTGAAACATCTTTTGATGCCAGGGTTTTAATCTCGACTTTATATTTGTCAAGCGGGTGCGAAGTCAGGTAAACGCCCACCAGACTCCTTTCTTTTTCGAGCAACACCAGATCGGCCCATTCGGGGACCAACGGAGGCTCGGGCTTCTGAACGGCTTGGGTTGTCATTACTTCGCCGAAAAGAGAAGGTTGCATATTGTTGCTTTCATACTGCATTTTGTTTCCGTAACGGATCAACTTTTCAATGAAGGTCTGGTCGTTTTCGTCAGGAGCAAAAAACTGGCTGCGGGTGTGCATTTTAAACGAATCGAATGCTCCGGCCATAGTCAAGGCCTCAATGTTCTTTTTATTCACCGACTGGAGATTTACCCGCTCAACAAAATCATAGATATCTTTGAACTCGCCTCCCTGACGGGCTTTAATGATATCCAGAACGGCGCCCTCGCCAACTCCTTTAATCGCAGCCATCCCAAAGCGGACATTGCCCGATTTGTTAACCGTAAATTTTGCGTAACTTTCACTTACATCAGGCCCCAGTACATTCATACCCATTCGTTTACATTCCTCCATCAGCTTCGTGATTTCGGTGATGTTACTGAGGTTTCGGCTCATGTTGGCTGCCATAAACTCGGCCGGGTAGTGCGCTTTTAAGTAGCCGGTTTGATAGGCAACGGCCGCATAACAAACCGAATGCGATTTGTTGAACGCGTAGCTCGCAAAAGCTTCCCAGTCTTTCCAAATCTTATCGACCAGCTTGCCGGGATCTTTACCATCATTTTTACAGCCTTCTACAAACTTCGGATTGTTCAGACAGCCATCGTGAAATTTCACTTTCAGCTTGTCCATCATGTAAATCTGCTTTTTACCCATTGCCTTACGCAGTGTGTCGGAGTCTCCGCGGGAGAACCCGCCAAGTGCTCTCGACTGAAGCATAACCTGTTCCTGATATACCGTAATTCCGTAGGTATCATTCAGGTACGGTTCCATCAGCGGGCTGTCGTATTCTATTTTTTCCTGTCCATGTTTTCGTTTGATGAACGACGGAATGTAATCCATCGGACCGGGGCGGTAAAGGGCGTTCATTGCAACCAAGTCTTCAAAACGGCTGGGTTTCAGGTTGCGAAGATGCTTTTTCATTCCGGGCGACTCGAACTGGAAGATCCCGGTGGTATCGCCGTTGCTGAAAAGCTCCATCGTAAGCGGGTCGTTCTCCGGAAGATTGTCCATATCAACCGTGATCCCGCGCGAAAGTTTAACGTTTTCAATGGTTTCCTTGATGATGGAAAGGGTCTTCAGGCCAAGGAAGTCCATTTTAAGCAAGCCGATGTCCTCCACGAACTTTCCATCGTACTGGGTTGTCAGCAGTTTGTCGTCATCCTTGGTTGGCATTACCGGGATGTGATCAGTCAGCGGGTCGCGGCTGATCAGGATTCCGCAGGCATGCACTCCGGTTTGCCGCACCGAGCCTTCGAGTGTTTGCGCAAATTTCATCGTCGAGCGAATCAACTCATTGGGCGAGCTCAGCTCCTGTTTCAGTTCCGGACTTTCTTTAAACGCAATGTTGAAATTCATTTTCGGCGCATCGGGGACCAGCTTGGTCAGGCGGTCAGCTTCCGAAAGCGATAATTTCAGCACCCGTGCCACGTCTTTGATGGCCGATTTGGTTGCCATTGTTCCGAAGGTACAAATGTGGGCAACTTTATCTTCGCCATATTTATTGGTAACGTAGTCGAGTACTTTTTGGCGGCCGTCATCATCAAAATCGATATCCACATCGGGCATCGAAATACGGTCGGGATTCAGGAAACGTTCAAACAGCAGGTCGTACCTCATCGGGTCGATGTTGGTGATCCCGACACAGTACGAAACCACCGAGCCGGCAGCCGACCCACGGCCAGGACCTACCAAAACACCCATTCGCCGGGCTTCGTTGATGAAGTCCTGAACAATCAGGAAGTACCCCGGGAAACCCATGGTTTTGATGGTGTTCAACTCAAATTCGATGCGTTCACGGACATCTTCGGCAAACGGTTCGCCGTAGCGCGGGCGGGCACCTTCCCAGGCCAGATGTGCAAGGTAGTCGGACTCGAATTTTACTCTCAGGACTTTATCATATCCGCCTAAACGTTTAAAAGCCTCTTCTCCGAACTCTTCAAGGAGCATGGCCTCCGAATATTTGGCGTAATAATCTTCTTCTTTCCCGAATTCTTCCGGAATGGGAAACACAGGCATGATCGGGGCCGAGTTCAGATCGTAGGTTTCAATCTTGTCGTTGATTTCCTGTGTGTTAGTAAGTGCTTCAGGAACATCGGCAAACAGCTGGTTCATTTCGGCGGTGGTTTTAAACCACTCCTGCTTGGTATAGCGCATGCGTGTCGGGTCATCCAGGTCTTTCCCGGTATTCAGGCAGATCAGCAGGTCGTGCGCATCGGCATCTTCCTGATTCGTGAAATGACTGTCGTTGGTACAAATCACCTTCACCTCATGTTTTTTGGCTAGCTCCAGAATTTTGGCATTCACCAGAACCTGATTTTCATAGACGTTCTGACGTAATTCGGGAGATTCGGCCGGATGGCGCTGTAGTTCGAGGTAATAATCGTCACCAAAAATGGATTTAAACCATCGGATGGTGTCTTCCGCTTCCTGAATATTTCCGCCCATAATGTGCTGCGGAACTTCGCCCCCCAGACAAGCTGAAGAAACAATCAAGCCTTCGTGATGTTGCTCCAGCAGCTCTTTGTCGATACGCGGCTTGTAGTAGAATCCTTCGGTGTAAGCGGCTGATACGAGCTTGAGCAGGTTGCGGTACCCCGCCAGGTTTTTAGCCAGTAAGATGAGGTGATAACCTGACCGGTCGACCTTCGCATCTTTTTTACTGTGGCGCGACTGTTCGGCAACGTAAGTTTCACAGCCAATAATGGGTTTGATTCCTTCCTTCCGGCAAACATCATAAAACTCTTTTGCTCCAAACATGTTGCCATGATCGGTCAGTGCGAGCGCAGTCATTCCGTCGCCTTTGGCTTTGGCAATCAGCCCGCGTACACTGGCTGCCCCATCCAGGATGGAATATTGCGAGTGGACATGTAAATGTGTAAAAGGAATCATATCAGTATTTTATATCAGGTGTTCAATTCTCCGGAAGTCTGAACTTCGGGATGGTAAAGTTACCAAATTGAATGCCCGAAAGAAGCAATGTTGATAAAAAGTGGGCAAGAAAGATGTGGATTAAGGAATCGGCTGAAAAAAATAAAGAACGGAAGTTTCTCTTTATCAGTATGCTTAATCTGAGTGGAAAGCTGGCAGACTTCAGCCGGGGATCGTGATGTCAATTGCGTCTGTTCCTCAAAACAACTATCTTTAGATTCCGTTCGTCCGGGAACGGCGGATGAAAGTTCTGAACTTAAAGACTCGTATGAATATGGAGGTAAAGCAAAAAGATGACTCCTTAAAAGGGATGTTTTACATGGAGCAGAACAACGAGGTTGTTGCTGAGATGACCTATGTATGGGCAGGAACATCCCAAATAGTCATCGACCATACCGAAGTGAATGAACGCCTGAAAGGACAAGGCGCAGGGAAGCTGCTGCTGAGTAAAGCTGTTGAATTTGCCAGAAATAGAGGTGTCAAAATCCTTCCGCTTTGTCCGTTTGCCAAGAGTGTTTTCAGCAAGGAGCCTGAATACAGGGATGTGTTGCACGGTTGATTCTGATGATCCTCTGCGGGGCTGTCCGGTGAAATATCCCCACTTTTAGGGATTTCATACTTCATGGTCGGCATATACTTTTGGCAGCATAAAATTTACCCCAAAAGTATATGAAACAGATTTTATTTTTTACGGTATTACTCCTGGCTGCGGTTGTTACGCAAGCTCAGACACCGGACCAGCCTAAACCCGTTTATCAGAACCTGGCAGATCAGTTGCTTTCATCAGACAGTAAACTCACTATTGGTGGCTACGGCGAAGTGCATTACCATCAGCCGCTGAGTTCTGACGTACGCCAGAACGGCGAGTTGGACGTGCATCGTATGGTGATGCTTTTCGGCTATCAGTTCAGCGAACGGACCCAGTTTGTGACTGAACTCGAATTTGAGCACGTTTCTGAAGTGTATGTCGAACAGGCTTTCCTTCAGCACAAAATCAACAAATCCATCAATTTCCGCGGAGGTTTGCTTTTAATCCCGATGGGAATTGTGAACGAATATCACGAGCCAACAACTTTTAACGGAGTTGAACGCCCCTTGATCGACAATAAAATTGCACCCTCAACCTGGCGCGAAATTGGTTTCGGACTTGCAGGAACCATTCAGCCGGCTTCTCTGAAATACCAGGCCTACCTTGTGAATGGTTTTAACGGCTATGACGGAACTGCTAAACTGAACGGTAAAAACGGATTACGCAGCGGCCGCCAGAAAGGGGCTTCATCGTACATCAGCTCTCCTAATTTTACCGCCAAAGTCGAGTACTACGGAATCAGGGGGCTTAATATCGGTTTATCCGGATATTTTGGTGATACACAAAGTAAGCTGTACAACGGAATTGCCAAAGACAACGATGCTGCTCTTGCCAAAG
>JAEUSS010000358.1 GCA_016788685.1 Prolixibacteraceae bacterium
GACTTTATTCCCTTTCGCGAAAACAAAATTCTCTCGTCCTTGTCCCTGAGAAATGACAAAGTCAATCATTTCAATACCTGCAGGACTTTCAGCAACATTTCGTACGGCATTTTTGATGAATCCGATTGATTTTATTCTGAAGGTTTTTCCGTCAACCGTCATTTTTTCGTTAAACCCTTTGTATGACAATTCTGAAAAAAGAACGGTTTCGCTGACGGTCTGATCGCCACTTTTTATGGTCAGGTAATCTTCAGAAGAAAGAATAAAATCAGCCGATTGCCCTTCGCGAATGTGCATGATTCCCTCGAAGCTGATGTAACGGGTAATTCCCGCACCAATGAGGATGACGATAAATGAGATATGAAAAAGTCCTACGGCAATCCGCTTCCGGGTGTACATTTTGTATCGGACGAAATTGACTGTCAGATTAACTCCCAAAAGAATCATCACCAATTCGAACCAGAATGATTTGTAGATTAAACCTTGTGCCGCTTCAGTTCCGTAACTGCTTTCAACAAAGGTGGCAATACCCATCGAGAAAGCCATAATCAATAAAAGGAAGCCCATAAACGGGAACGAGAACAGGAAGTTCATCAGTTTTTTCATTGGTAAAGGTTTTTAATCAGCAGTGCTGAATGATGTTTCAATCCCTAAAAAAAATGCCCGCAAAAAACGGACACTTTATATAACATCGGCAAGCATGGTTCTGTTGAATGCTTACTGTTAATTTTTATAAATGCGACTGCTTTTACGGGGACTGTTACTCTTTTTTATTGAAAAGACTGATCTGATCAGGATCAAAATCTGACCGGAATTGGCAGTAAACTTATTTAAACCGGAGGGTTCCCCACTGATTCATTTGCCCGAGAATCCATCCGATACGTTCCCGCACATACGGACCCGGAGGATTGGCGCTGTATTTCCGGGGATTTGGCAAGACCGCTGCTAAAGTGGCAGCCTGTGTTCGCGACAGGTTTTTTGCGCTGGTGTGCCAGTAAAATTGAGCAGCAGCTTCGGCTCCGTATATTCCTTTACCCATTTCGATGCTGTTCAGGTAAACTTCCATGATGCGTTCTTTGCCCCATACAAATTCAATCAAAACAGTAAAATACACCTCGAAACCTTTTCGGACCCAACTCCGGCCGGGCCACAAAAACACATTTTTGGCTGTTTGTTGCGAGATGGTACTGGCGCCGCGTACCCTTTTACTGCCACGTTTCGCCGCATCAACCGAGCGCTGAATGGCTTTCAGATCGAATCCTGAATGGTTCATGAAATTTTGGTCTTCACTGCAAACCACAGCCAGGGGAAGACTTTTGGATATTTGGTCGAGTGATACCCAGTCGTGTTTCAGCCGCACCGGATCGGAGGAAAACACTTGCTCGCCGCACCGGATCAGCATCAGCGGAGTTACCGGCACTGGCATAAACCGGAAAAGCACCACTGAAAAGATGGACAGTCCGAAAAACCAAAGGGCGGTTTTCCACAGAATCCGGAATATCTTTTTGCCTAAACCACTTTTCATTTTGAATAAGATTTTGACTGTACAAAATTACTTAAATTGAACCAATCCAAAACAAAAGGCCTGTCAGGATAATCCCAACAGGCCAATTATTTCAGATTTTATTAAATCTACTTCACAAAAGTTTTGGCTTTGGCAACCGCAGCAGCCAACCCATTGACGTCTTTTCCTCCGGCAGTTGCATAATAAGCCTGACCGCCGCCGCCGCCCTGCATTTCTTTGGCAGCTTCGCGAACGATTGCTCCGGCATTCAGTCCCTTTTCGGCCACCAGATTTTCGGCAATCATCACTGTAATTGATGGTTTTCCGGAAATGGCCGAGCCCAGAACGAGGAACAGGTTTTCCACTTCGCCTTTTAACTGGTAAGCCAAATCGCGGACAGCCTGTGCCGAATCCAATGAAATCACTTCGGCGATCACATTTACGCCCGCAATCACTTCAACTTTGCTTTTCAGTTCTTGCTTGATTCCGGCAGCAGCTTTGCGCTCAAACTCTTCAATCTGCTTCTGCAGTTTGCTGTTTTGTGCAACCAGCTCTTCCACTGTTTTCTTCAGGTTTTGGGTATTGTTCAGGATGGCCTTTACTTCCGAAAGCTCGTCCTGTTGTTTTTTGAAGAAAGCTTCGGCTTTTTCTCCGGTGATGGCTTCGATACGGCGAACACCGGCCGAGATAGCGCTTTCTGAAGTGATGACAAACAAGCCGATTTGTCCGGTTGACGGAACGTGTGTTCCACCGCATAACTCAATCGACTGGCCGAATTTGATAACACGGACAAAGTCACCGTATTTTTCACCAAACAAGGCAATGGCGCCCATTGCTTTGGCCTCGTCGAACGAAACGGCGCGGTTTTCTTCCTTCACATTGTTCTCGCGAATCAACTGGTTCACACGAGCCTGAATCTGATCCAGTTCTTCGCGGCTCACCTTTTGGAAGTGCGAAAAGTCGAAACGCAGGTACTCGCTGTTTACCAGCGAACCTTTTTGCTCCACATGAGTTCCCAGCACTTCGCGCAAAGCCTGATCGAGCAGGTGGGTTGCCGTGTGGTTGTTCATGGTGCGTTCGCGCATGCCGGCATCAACAACAGCTGCAAAAGTGGCAGCCGGGTTTTCAGGAAGCTTATTCGCGATATGAATAGTTAAATTATTTTCTTTCTGAGTGTCCAGAATTTTGGTGCGGTGACCATCGGCAATGATGTAGCCGCTGTCGCCTACCTGACCGCCCGATTCGCCGTAGAACGGAGTTTTGTCGAATACGAGGTGATAAAATTCTTTTCCTTTCTGAACCACTTTGCGGTAGCGCGAAATCTGCACTTCAGCTTCCAGTTGGTCGTAACCCACGAATTCAACCTGTTCGATTTTCTTGAGTTCCACCCAGTCGTCAGTTTCCTGAGCAGCCGCGTTACGCGAGCGTTCTTTTTGCTTTTCCATTTCGGCATTGAAACCTGCTTCGTCAACCGACATGCCTTTTTCGCGCAGAATCAGGCTGGTTAAATCGAGCGGGAAACCGTAAGTATCGTAAAGTGTGAAGGCCAGTTCGCCGCTCAGTACGCCGTCTTTTTCAGCAGGAAGGTTTTTTTCGAGCAAACGAATACCGGTTTCCAGCGTACGCAGGAACGATTCTTCTTCTTCGCGGATCACCTTTTCAATCAAAGTTTGCTGCGAAACCAGTTCCGGGAAAGCATCGCCCATGTTTTCTTTGAGCACTTCAACCAGCTTGCAGATGAACGGCTCGCGGAAATCGAGGAACGTATATCCGTAGCGGACCGCGCGGCGCAAAATGCGGCGGATTACATATCCGGCTTTGTTGTTTGACGGCAGCTGACCGTCGGCAATCGAGAACGAGATGGCGCGCAAGTGGTCGGCAATGACACGCATCGCGATGTCGGCCTTCGGATCGTCACCGTATTTTTTGTTGCTCAGTCCGGCAATTTTAGCAATGGTAGTCTGGAAAACATCGGTGTCGTAGTTCGACTTTTTGCCTTGAAGCACCATGCACAAACGTTCGAAACCCATTCCGGTATCCACGTGTTTGGCAGGCAATTCTTCCAGTTTACCATCGGCTTTACGATTGAACTGGATAAAAACGTTGTTCCAGATTTCAATTACCAGCGGATTATCTTTATTCACCAGTTGTGCTCCGGGGATTTTGGCACGCTCGTCGTCGTCGCGCAGGTCAACATGAATTTCGGAGCAAGGGCCGCAGGGACCGGTATCGCCCATTTCCCAGAAGTTGTCTTTTTTGCTGCCGTTCAGGATATGGTCTTCCGGAAGGAATCGTTTCCATATTTCGTAGGCTTCGTTATCACGTTCGAGCTTGTCGTCAGCACTCCCTTCAAAGACCGAAGCGTACATGCGGTCGGCCGGAATTTTCAGAACATCGTGCAGCAATTCCCAGGCCCAGGTGATGGCTTCTTCTTTAAAATAATCGCCAAACGACCAGTTGCCCAGCATTTCGAACATGGTGTGGTGGTAAGTATCGTGTCCCACTTCTTCCAGGTCGTTATGCTTTCCGGAAACACGCAGACACTTCTGGGTGTCGGCAACACGAAGGTATTTGGCAGGTTGGTTGCCCAGAAAAATATCTTTAAACTGGTTCATTCCTGCATTGGTAAACATCAAAGTTGGGTCATTTTTCACAACCATCGGCGCCGAACTCAC
>JAEUSS010000053.1 GCA_016788685.1 Prolixibacteraceae bacterium
ATTAGTGATTCCGAGTATCTGCGCAATTTCTTCATGGTCGTAACCTTCAAGCAGATAGAGGCTCAGCACAACCCTATACCCGTCGGGCAGCTGCTGGATCGCTTTTTTCAGCTGCTCCATCTGAATTTCTGAAAGGTCAAAATGAGCAGGCTGTTCGTCCGGGATTTTCTCATTCAGTTCTTCAAATTTTACTTTTCTTTTCTTGAGCTGATCCAAAGAACGATTGATCACAATTTTTTTCAACCAGGCACCAAAACTAACTTTCCCTTCGTAGGTGTCAATTTTTGTTAACGCTTTCAGAAAAGCTTCCTGCATCACATCTTCTGCTTCAACAGCATTGCCAACCATGCGCAGGCAAACGTTGTACATAGGCTTATAATACAGCCTGTAAAGCTCAAATTGTGCTTTCGGATCACCTTTCCGGCACCCCTCCACGACATCGTGATAAATGTTTTGGTACTGCGTTTCCAAGGAATTTATTGTTTTCTGACTGAATGACGAATACCCGTTGCCGAATGTTGCATCATTGCAAAAATATTATTTCAAATAAGTAAAGTTTTCAGGTAATTTAGCCAAAATTTCGGTCGGCAAGGCCTAAAATTACCGGCGAATATGTTCCGGAACTTCATGTATCTTTGCCGGAAGCAACATTACGAACCATGAAATAGCGGGTTTAAGTTCAGAAAGGAGTATTAATGAAAAAACTATTTTTGGCCTCATCGTTTGCAGAAGTAGCCAGTATGTTTAAAAATTTTGCAAACGAAGACCTGAAAGGGAAAACGGTCACTTTTATCCCGACAGCAAGTCTTCCTGAGACAGTGATTTTTTATGTGGAAGCGGGAAAGAAAGCATTGGAAGAACTTGGATTGATCGTCGACGAATTGGAAATATCAAAAGCTACAGCCGGCGAAATATCCGGTAAATTGCAAAAGAACGATTACATTTATGTGACCGGAGGTAATACCTTCTATTTACTTCAGGAACTAAAAAGAACAGGGACAGATAAAATGATTACCGAACAAATTAATGCCGGAAAGCTGTATATCGGAGAATCTGCCGGATCAATGGTCGTGTCGCCCAATATAGAATACGCCAAACGTATGGACGATCACAAAAAAGCACCTGAATTGAAATCGTTTGATGCATTGAATGTGGTTGATTTTTATCCGCTGCCGCACCATACAAATTTCCCGTTCAAAAAGACGGTTGAAAAAATAATCGCTCAATATCAGCCGGAATTGAAATTGTATCCGATCAGTAATTCCCAGGCAATATTGGTCAATGAAACTGACGTAAAAGTTAAAAACGAATAATAGGAACAACAATAATCGATCATTGGGCAGGTCAGACGTGCCGCTGATTGTAATTTAAAATCGTACACCCATGTCACACCAACACGAACATACCGGAAGAAATCTGGCCATCACGGTCATCCTGAACGGAATAATTACCATAGCCCAGTTTGTTGGCGGAATTATCTCCGGAAGTCTGGCATTGATTTCAGATGCCTTACACAACCTGAGCGATGTTATTTCGGTGATACTGGCCTACCTGGCTCACCGGATCGGGATGCGTCCGCAGACCCAAAAGTCGACCTTCGGATTTAAAAGAGCTGAAATACTGGCTGCATTCATCAATGCCATAAGCCTGATTGCCATTTCGGTTTACCTGATAGTTGAAGCCGGCAAAAGATTCATGAACCCCAAGGAAGTGGATTTCCAGTGGATGCTGGGACTGGGGATTCTTGGATTTCTGGCCAACGGGCTTTCGGTGCTGATTCTGCAGGAGAATAAAGAAGAAAATCTGAACATCAGGGCCGCTTACCTGCACCTGATCGGCGATGCTCTCACTTCGGTAGCAGTAATTGCCGGGGCTGTCTGTATCTGGCTTTTCCAGATTTACTGGATTGACCCGCTGGTGACCGTACTCATCAGCATTTACATTTTTGCGCACACCTTCAAAATCCTGAAAGAAAGTGTTGGCATCCTGATGCAGTTTGCGCCTTCTCAAATCGATCAGCAATCGGTGGTGCATGTACTTGAGGAGATTCAGGAAATAAGCAGTGTTCACCATGTACACCTGTGGCAATTGGCCGATCATCAGATTTATTTCGAGGCACACCTGGTTTTAAGCAAAAACTTCCCGATTTCTGACACGCAAGCGGTTACCGAAAATGCAAAACGACTGTTAAACAGTCGTTTTGGAATCACTCATACTACTTTTCAGTATGAATATATTTCGTGCGAAGATTGTGTCTGTTAGCTCAATTTAAGCCATTCGGACTGAAGTTGTGAGCGGGTTGCCTCACCAACAGGAACCAATGGCAGGCGGAGTTCATTCTTGGCTGTTCCCATGATTTCCATCAGCGCCTTTACGCCTGCCGGATTTCCTTCTTTGAAGATCAGCTTCAGCATTTCCCCCATTTGCAACTGAATCCGGCCCGCAGCAGCAATATTTCCTTCAAGCGATGCGTGAACCAGCTGACTTAACATGCCCGGCAAAGCATTCGCAATAACCGAAATGACACCTACCGAACCCAAAGCTACCGAAGGTAACGTTAAACCATCATCGCCTGATATTACCTTGAAATAACCTGGGGCATTGTTTATTATTTTAGCAAACTGTGCCAAATCTCCGGAAGCTTCTTTTATTGCAACCACTTTCTCCGACAAGCTGGCAATACGGAGCGTTGTATCAGCATCCATATTTACACCCGTCCGACCAGGAACATTGTATAAAATAACAGGTACCGGGCTAGCTTCAACAACCATCTTAAAATGCTGAAATAAACCTTCCTGAGTTGGCTTATTATAATAAGGAGTAACCGAAAGAATGGCATCAATACCATCAAAATTAGTTGCCCGGATAGCCTGAACCAGTCCGAGCGTATTGTTTCCGCCCAAACCGACAACAATTTTTAACCGACCGGCATTCTTTTCAATAACAAAACGGACTATTTCCTTCTTTTCATCATCCGAAAGGGCAGGAGTTTCGGCAGTAGTGCCAAGGACAACCAAATAATCAGTCCCTCCTAAAATCTGATCTTCAACTAATCTTCCCAATGCGCTGTAATCAACGCTCTTATCTTCATTAAAAGGAGTAATCAACGCAACTCCGGCTCCTGTAAATGGATGTGTCATTCTATCGTTGTTTTATTAATTCTTTTCAAATAGTACAAAATCTGATCAGCCAGCTGGCTGGTTTCCGGCCGTTCGCCGAATTGGATATTCAAATCAAAATAATTGACCGCATTACCGGCATACCCGATTTTAAATGTAGCCTCCGATAAAGCTGTTACATAAACCATCGGAAAATATTTTTGCCCGGTCAGGTCAATCAGGATGTCAAATTTCTGATGAATAAAATCTTCCACCAGAGCTAAGCCCGGTATTTCGGTCCAACTGGTTTGCTTTTTCGTAAAACCAATAATCCCCTCGGGAATGAATGCCTTTTTTGAACTAAAATAGCAAAGGCCCGAAGGCTTGATGCCAGAATTATGCAGCTCCGTTTCCAACCGGCTGAATGTTTCTTTCTGATCAAATTCCCAGAGAACTCCTGCCGTTTTGGCCGATTCCAGATTAAAAACCTTCTTTTCCCTGATAACTGACTCCAGTTTTGACTTCAGCACCCGGTTGGCAATCTTTGATTTTAAACCCATAATTTTGTGCAAAAATAACAATTCGTTTGTTTTTCAATGTTTAAAAATGCTAAAAGTTTTAGATTGACATCAAAAAGCACAATAAAATAACAATCTATCACCCTTAGTCGATCATCCGAAGAAACTCATCTTCTGAAATAATCGGGATATTCAGCTT
>JAEUSS010000458.1 GCA_016788685.1 Prolixibacteraceae bacterium
CCAGATCGAAAACGGAAAGGTAATCCACATCCGCGAAGAGCAGAATCTGCCAGCAGCCCTGAAAAAACTCGGAATCGACATGAAACCGGTTCAGTGCGGCGGCGGAATCGATAGCTGGACCCAGGAACGTGAGCAGTGGCACAGCGGAGCCAATTTCTTTGCTTTTGGCCCCGGAAAAGTAATTGGCTACGAACGTAACGTGCATACCCTGGAGCAGCTGAGCAAAGACGGGTTTCAGGTCGTGCCGGCCAACGATATCCTGAACGGAACGCCGGTTCCCGAAGGTAAGTGTGTGATCACCATTCCCGGATCAGAACTGGCGCGGGGTGGGGGCGGTGCCCGCTGTATGTCGATGCCCATCCGCAGAAAAAGAATTTAATTGACAATTGAACGATTGACTATTTACGATTTAAAATCCGAAGAAAAACGGCAACAGTAAATAGTAAATGAATAAATGGTAAATAGTTTTATGCGCAAATTAAAAAACTCAGAGCTCGACCGCCTGTCGGTTGAGGAATACAAGGAAGTTGCAAAAACGCCGGTCACCGTGGTGCTCGACAACATCCGGAGCTGTAACAACATTGGCTCGGTGTTTCGTACCTCCGACGCACTCTTGATCGAAAAAGTGATTCTCTGCGGAATTACCGCCACTCCGCCCAACAAAGAAATCCACAAAACGGCGCTCGACGCAGAAAAATCGGTTCCCTGGGAATATTTCGAAGAGACCGAAGCCGCTGTTGCAAGCCTCAAAGCGGGCGGATATCGCGTCTACGCGGTTGAACAGGTCGAAAACAGCATCATGCTTCCGGCGTTTATTCCTGAAAAGGGTCAGAAACTGGCACTAGTTTTCGGAAACGAAGTGAAAGGCGTCCAGCAATCGGTCGTTAACCTTTGCGACGGAGCCATTGAAATTCCGCAATACGGAACCAAACATTCATTCAATATTTCGGTAAGCGCCGGAATTGTTTTGTGGGATTTGGTTTACAAACTCCGCTCCTGAACCGGAGAGGCCGACGCCTGAAAAAGAATAACAGGAAGCCATAAAAAGCAGAAGGCAGAAGTTTGAACCCTGGGGTTCACTTCTGCCTTCTGCTTTTATAGTTTCAGCTCCGGTTTAGAATTTGGTAATCGCAACCAGTTTGGTCATCATCGAATCGCGGTGAGTGGTGTAAGCCGCCATGTTTTTCTCAAAAACGGGTTCGGTTGGCGGCGATTTAATGGTCAGCGGGTTAACTGGTTTTCCGTTCATAAATACACGGTAATCCAGGTGCGGGCCCGACGACAATCCGGTTGAACCTACGAACCCGATAACCTGTCCCTGCTTGACACGCACGCCGTTGGCAATGCCCGGTGCAAACTTGCTCAAGTGCATGTAGCTGGTGGTATAAACCGAGTTGTGCTTAATTTTCAGGTAATTGCCGCCGCCGCCAGCCTGGTAGGCTTTGGCAATGACAATCCCGTCGCTGATCGACTGTACCGGAGTTCCGGTGGGAGCGGCATAGTCAATTCCATGGTGCGGGCGGTAAATCTTCAGCACCGGGTGAAACCGGGCGTTCGAGAACTGCGAACTGATGCGGTTGAATTTCAGGGGTGCTTTCAGGAACGCTTTTTTCAGGCTCTTGCCTTTGTCGTCAAAGTATGTGTCTTCGTTATTTTGTGTGAACCGGAAGGCATAGAAATCCTCGTTGGCATGTACAAACTGGGCGGCAAAAATTCGTCCGATTCCGACAGATTTTCCGGAGACGAAGTTCTCTTCATAAATGACCCTGAATTTGTCTCCTTTCTGGATGCCGTAGAAGTCGATCGTCCATTGGTAGATGTCGGAGAGCTCCATGGCGAGCATCGGGTCCAGAGCCTGCGCTTTCATCGTATTCCAGAGCGAAGAGGTAACGACTCCGCTGGCCGACTTAATCTGGGTAATAATCGGCTTTTTGTCTTTGTATATGCGGAGGCTGTCCGAAAGCTGGTAGACCACATAATCTACCGGGTTGATTTCATAGATGAAATACTCTACTTTCGACGAATCTTTCTTGTTTTTGAAAAAATAGTACGGATTATTCACTTTCATCTTTCTGACATCAAAGGTCAGAATCGACTTTTTCGAGATTTCATCCACTTTAGCCATCGAAATTCCTTGCTTCACCAGGATGTCCGAGAGGTTCTGTCCTGACCGGACTTTCCCCGGGACAATTTTAAACGAATCGATTGGCAGGTCAAACAGCAGTATGGGTTCAGGTTTTTTAACCTCTTCCTGTTTGGCCAGTTCTTTCATGATGCGCTTCGTTTCGTACTGATCGAAAATGTAGTAAGCTACTTGCAACAACACGATAAATGTAATTGCCCAGATTAGGAATTTCCGAAGTTTTCCCGATTTTTTTAGAATAGTAATCTTCATGTCTGTTAAATTTCTTTACAATAGCCAACCGGGAAAACACTCTGTCTTAGAGGAAACGTGTTTTCCTGGTCGTATATTTCTGTCTTTTCAAAAATAATAATTTAACATGGTTTACGCGCCTGGTTTTGAAACCGCGACCGGTTCGGTACCGGTAAACGGGCTTGAAGTATGGCGCAATTGGCTAATATAACCAATCTTACCCATGCTGAAAAAAAACAATAATATTTGTTAACAGGCAGAGTTGGCCTGGGTCAGCCTTTTATTTTATCGAATCCTTGTCCGTAGACCCCCATGACACTGGCCATCGAAATAAAGGCATTCGGATCAATTTCTTTGATCTTCCGGAAAAGAATACTGGTTTCTTTTTTGCGGACAATGGTTATCAAAACCATGACATCGTTTTGGGTGTACCAGCCGGTGCCCTTCAGGGCCGTAACCCCGCGCCCGAATTCGCTGTTGATAAAATCGGCAATTTCATCGTACTTGTTGGAGAATATAAATATCTGGGCCGAGGCATTTGAACCGCTGAGGAATGCATCGATGGCATACGATGCAACGGCCATGCTCACAAAGCCGTAAACCATTTTGTCCAGCGAATGAACCAGAAAGTACGATGACCCTATAATAATAACATCGCAGTACATGATGACACGCCCGGGGCTAATGTTCCGGTACTTATTGACGAACATTGCAATGATATCGGTGCCGCCCGTGCTGCCCCCTCTCGAAAAAACCAAGCCAATGCCGGTTCCTCCCATCATCCCGCCAAGGACGGCAGAAAGAAAATTGTCTTCGATGATTGATTTGGGAAATACATCCAGGGGAATCGCAAAAAGCAGGGAAAGGACGACCATGCTGTAAATGGTTTTTATACCAAAGCTAGCCCCGATAACTTTAATGGCAATGGCTACCAACACCACGTTGATCGTGAAGAAGGTCAGCCCGATCGGGATTTTGGTACTGTAATATATTACTGCGGCCAGACCACTGATTCCTCCTCCTGTAATTTTTGCCGGAATCAGAAATAAGGTCCATGACAATACGTAGAGGACTAAACCCAATGTCATGATGACATAATCCTGAATAACCGTTTGAATCTTTTCTTTTCTAGCCTGAACCATTTCTTGCAGATTAAATGACATGCAAAGTACCGATTTTATTATGAGAGTCGCAAAAAAACGACCATTTCAAGTGGTATT
>JAEUSS010000487.1 GCA_016788685.1 Prolixibacteraceae bacterium
ATGGCTGGAAATCTGCAAGCAGATTCCGGCACATTTCCCCGACCTGGTCATCACCGAAATCTTCGAAGAAATAACCAACCGGATTTGTCAGGATGGTGGTTTCCGGAAAGAATACGAACCCGGCATCTATCTTTTGACAGGCGTTGATTTGTTGGTGCTGAAACTGACCCCAAACATTAAACTAAAACGAATCCTGTAAACTCGCAGCCGTTATATTTACCTTTTTACTTCAGAAACAAATGTCAACATTTTTATTTGATCAGATTATATTCGGACCGGTAAAAAGCCGGAGACTGGGCGTTTCGCTGGGTGTAAACCTGTTGCCCACCGATAGTAAAGTATGTTCGTTCGACTGCATTTACTGCGAATGTGGCTGGACGCCCAAAAAACGGGAAGAAAAAGCTGTTTTACCATCGCGCAGCCAGGTCAGGCAAAAGATGGAGGAAAAACTGACCGAAATGATCGCTGACCATGAGCTCCCCGATGTCATTACTTTTGCCGGAAATGGCGAGCCGACCCTGCATCCCGAATTTGAAGGAATTATTGAGGACACCATCGAACTTCGCAACCGTTTAACTCCCCAGGCGCGGATAGCCGTTTTATCGAACGCCACCATGCTGCACAAGCCCGCGGTGGTCAGGGCACTGCTGAACGTGGATGACAACATTCAAAAGCTGGATTCGGCATTTGAAGAAACCATCCGGAAAATTGATTGCCCGGCTTCCGGTTTTAAGCTGGCCAAGGTGGTCGAGGAGCTGAAATCATTCCAGGGAAGGGTCATTATTCAAACCTTATTCCTGAAAGGAACTTACAAGGGCGAACTAATCGACAACACTACCGAAACCGAAATTCTGGCATGGCTGAAACTGCTTGAAGAGATCAGGCCGTCGCAGGTAATGATTTACACCATCGACCGCGATACGCCGGCAACAGGGCTCGAAAAAGCCAGCCTTAATGAGTTGCAGCAGATTGCCGACCGCGTCCGCGCCATCGGATTTCAGGTTCAGGTTTCAGGATAAAGCGGGCTGAATAAAGAAAGGCGCCCGGTCATGAAGCCACGGAAATGGTTGTTGTCCCTGGCAGAAGACTAACTTTTTCACTATTTTGTAACACCTTATTTTAAGTACAATTCAATGTCTAAACTCCGGATTTTCAAAAAATATCCTTCTGTTTTTTGGGTTTCAAACATCATCGAACTTTTTGAGCGTTACGCCTGGTACGGTTTTTACATGGGCTTCGGGCTTTTTTTGGTCGGATCAAAAGAAACCGGCGCCATGGGCTTTTCGCCTGTCGAGAAAGGGGCAATCATGGGAACGGGTTCTATGCTGCTGTATTTTTTACCCATCCTTACCGGAGCGATTGCCGACCGGATCGGGTATAAACGGGTGTTGCTCCTTTCGTTCCTGATCTATGCCTCGGGATTTTACATGATTCAGCATTTCAGCAGCTACGAAATGGTTTTTGTATCGTTTGTCTGGATTTGTGTGGGCGGGGCATTTTTTAAACCCATTATTTCAGCCATGATCTCGAAAACCACCAACGAAGAAACAGCCTCAATCGGGTTCGGTATTTTTTACATGATGGTGAATATTGGCGGTTTTATCGGTCCGTTTGTGGCCGGAGTTGTGTTGGGAAAAGGATGGAATTTTGTGTTTATGCTGTCGATTGTTGCCATTGCCATCAACTTCCTGATTACCTTACTCTTTTTCAAAGAACCCAGGCAAGAAAAAAAGGCCGGTTCGCTGCTGGCTTCCATTATCCAGCCATTTAAAAATATATTTATCACACTGATCAACTGGCGCTATGCCCTGTTTCTGATGATCATGTCGGTTTTTTGGGCAGCATTTAACCAGCTTTATTACACATTCCCGAATTTTGTTGACGATTGGGTAAATACCGCTACGATTTATCGGGGCATCCATTCGGTCTTCCCGGGGCTGGCCGCTTTGGTTGACACCGGCCACGGAACCATATCGGCAGTTACCCTGAGCAGCATGGATTCATTTTTCATCATTGCTTTCCAGATCGCCGTTTCGGCTTTTGTGATGCGTTTTCGTCCGCTGAATGCGATGATGGGCGGAATCTTTGTTTTGGCTGCCGGCCTGTTCCTGATGTTCGCATTCCAAAGCGGTTGGATCGTGCTTTTGGGCATACTGGTTTTTGGTTTGGGCGAAATGAGCAGTTCCCCGAAGTTTACCGAATATGTCGGAAGCATTGCACCAGAAGATAAAAAGGCGTTATACATGGGTTCTTCGTTCCTTGCCATCGCATTAGGCCACCGGATTGCCGGACATCTTTCCGGAGCGCCCTACGAAAAAGTGGCCGACAAACTTTTCCTTCTGAAAGCAGAAGTCGCCAAACGCGGCTTGTCTGTCCCTGAAATTGGCGACTCGTTTACCAAAACCGACTATTTTAACGAAGCTGCCAGGCAAATGAATATGAATCAGCAACAGTTAACTGACTTTCTTTGGAACAATTACAATCCGCAGTCGATCTGGATTATTTTCAGTTCATTGGCTCTGAGTGCGGTAGTTCTTTTATTTTTGTATGACAAGTTTATTCTTCCGAAGAAAAAATAGAATGAAAACAATCATAAATCCGGATTCTGTGCTGAAAAAGATCGGCGGCTGCCTGCTCCTGACTATTTTGGCAATGCCAGGCAAACTGTATGCTCAGACGTTTCAGGATTTTGCTTCGTCGTATAAGCAATCCGGTGAAGTGAAAGAAGGTCAGCTGACTTTCAGGTTCGAGAGTCTGGGATTTTTCCGGAACAACGAATATACCGGCAGTATTGTTGCTGGCTATACCCTCACAGGAGCCATGGTTAGACCCAAACTGACTTATTCGCCTGTTGCCGGAATGTATATCGAAGCGGGAGCACACCTGCTCAAATACAACGGAATGAATGAGCAGATCGCTGCTGCCCCGTGGTTTTCGGCACGTTACCGCTTTTCCGAACGCTTTTCGGTTGTTACCGGAAACCTCGATCAGAATAACATGCACGGATTGCCCGAGCAGCTGTGGGAACCTGAGCGGATTTATACCGATAAGCCTGAAGCCGGCCTCCAGTTTTTGTATTCCGGCAACAAGCTGAACGCTCAAACCTGGATCAGCTGGGAGCAATTTATTCAAAAGAACGATCGGTTTCAGGAACATTTTACGTTTGGCCTGACCGGCGATTATCAGGCATTTAAAAACTCTGCCTTGTCGGTTAAATTACCGGTTCAGATTTTAATGTATCACCGGGGAGGCGAAATAAATATTGCTCCGGAAGGGGGCGAACGGCCCGGGGTGCAGACTCATGGCAACTTTGCTGCCGGATGGGAAATGAGCATCCCTGCCGGCAAAAAAATAAAAACGATCAACCTGAATGGCTATTGGTTTGGGTATAAAGCCATCACCAGAAATTCCAACACACTCCCTTTTAACGAAGGACATGCTTATTTATTAGAAACCAGCGCACAAACGCGGAATTCGCGTATTTCGCTAAGCTACTGGGATTCATTTCAGTTTATCGCTCCCAAAGGCCGTTTGCTTTACCAGTCGGTTTCGGATATTAATCCCATGATCGTCACCGCCAATCACGATATGGTTTCAGCCAAATACCTCTGGCAGAAAAACATTGATAAAAATGCCCGGGTAGCCTTTCAGGCCGAAGCCTACGTTCTTATTGCCCGGCCTGTTAGTTCGTTTTCTTACAGCTACGGATTTTTCTTACTTCTGAATACGGATTTCTTTATTACCTCAACGAAGCATTGATTAAATATCTCCAACAATTTGAAGTCCATGGTTCGCCAGCATAATGAATGCCTATCCGGGGAGTTGTTGTTATCTGGCTTGCAGCTTCGCCATCTTCTACCCATATCCGTTCAGAGCTGATAAGGTTTTCGGCGTAAAACGAGCGGTCGAGCTGAAGTTCGCGCCCAACGCGCCCGGGTCCCGAGAAGCCTTCAATTCCGCGGATCAGGACCGCCGAAGCATCGTCTTCAGGGCCAGTCACCAGGTTCAGTAACCAATACTGCCCGTATATCAGGTAAACGTAAACAGTTCCTCCTTCCCGAAACATCACCTCAGTCCGAGGTGTCCGTCCTTTGCTGGCATGGCAGGCGCGGTCTTCAATCCCCCGGTAGGCTTCGGTTTCGGTAATCCGGTACCGTTCAATGCGCCCGTCGCTAAACTGACGGACAAGCATTTTACCAAGCAACTCCGGAGCCACTTCCAGAACATCGCGAATAAAAAAATCAGCAGGAAGGCGGTTCTCTGACTTCATGTTACATTATTCAATATAAAATAAACGGAAGGTCAAAAATAAAGGAAATCGGCAAACAACAGCCGGATTGGTTCACTTCAGGCAAAAACAAAAACGATGGATAATATGCAGATCAGCGAGAGCAGCAGGATGAACAGGAAAGCTTTCTGAAATTGATTCCCGATCATAAATTCAATTCCCTGGGTTGCGAGTGATAAAGGCAAAGTAACAGAGGCGACAAAAAACAGGCTTGTTGAAAGTTTTTCTTTTCCGGTAGCCATCAAAACTAAACCCGAAATAGTTAAAACAGCAATAGCAACTAACAGCCCGATGTTGATTCGTCGTATAATTGTTTTCATGGGTCCAGAATCGTTTAAATAATATATCGCTACCGCCGGGAGCATTAACTTACTCATGTGAAAGAATGCAGAAAAACCAGCGAAATCTGAAGTGAAGTTAAAACAAACAATCCGGTGAATCCCCCGCCCAAGGCCGGAAATAAATGAATTGCCTGTTTTTTTGCATGAACATGCCTGTTTTGACAAATGAAAATGCAACTTACTTACCCGTTGAGAATCTTTGTGTTAATTTTGAAGATCGTTTAAATAAATTCTTGGAAATAAAAAAAAAAGAAATACTTTTGCAGTCCCGATAATTGTCCTTACTTGTAGTTCTTGTAAACAATTGAAAATGTTGGGCCTGCAGATCTTATTAACAATTCCGGGTTAATAAAGTCAAAAGCTCAAAACAATTGAAAATTAATTAATTGCGAGTTGGTGTTTAATTTATTAAAAATAAGCAAGTGGATACACTAAGTTACAAAACCGTTTCAGCAAACAGAGCTACGGTAACAAAAGAGTGGGTTCTTGTTGATGCCACTGATGTGGTTCTCGGACGTCTGGCCAGTAAAGTTGCCAAAATCCTGAGAGGAAAAAACAAACCGAGCTTCACTCCCCATGTTGATTGTGGTGATAACGTGATTATCATCAATGCAGAGAAAGTACGCCTGACAGGAAACAAACTGAATGACAAAATTTATTTGAGCTATTCAGGCTATCCGGGCGGACAAAGAAAGCAGACCCCTGCCGAATTATTGAGCAAATACCCTGAAAGACTGGTTGAAAAAGCAGTAAAAGGGATGTTGCCAAAAAATCGTCTGGGAAGTAAAATCTATGGAAACCTGAAAGTGTATGTAGGTTCAGAACACAAACAGGAAGCCCAGAACCCAAAAGTAATTGATTTAAATACAATTAAATAATAACTAATGGAAGTAGTAAACGCGTTAGGTCGTAGGAAAACTGCGGTTGCCAGAGTTTATCTCAGCGAAGGCAAAGGAAAAATCACAATCAATGACAGAGATTTGAATGATTATTTCCCAACAGGAATTCTGCAGTTTGTTGTTTTGCAACCGTTGAATCTGTTAGGTGTTGCTGGTCAGTATGACATTAAGGTTAATCTTGATGGCGGTGGTATCACTGGTCAGGCAGAAGCTTTACGTTTAGGAATTACACGTGCATTGATGGAAATCAACCCCGAATCAAGAGCTGCTTTGAAAGCTGCCGGATTCGTGACCAGAGATCCACGTGAGGTTGAACGTAAAAAACCAGGTCAGCCAAAAGCACGCAAAAGATTCCAGTTCTCAAAACGTTAATATTTTTAGCACAAAAATATTCTGCTTTGGATCTAAATTGTTCAGACTCCCGGCTGTTAGGGTTAGGGGCTACTTAGCAATTGCTTTTCAAGGGATTATTTTTAAAAAAGTAAAAAGATGCCAAGAACAAATTTTCAAGATTTATTGGATGCAGGTGTTCACTTTGGACACTTGAGAAGAAAGTGGAATCCAAACATGGCTCCGTTCATTTTCATGGAGAAAAACGGAATCCACATTATCGATCTCCAAAAAACGATCGTAAAAATTGACGAAGCCGCCGTAGCAATCAAACAAATTGCAAAATCAGGCCGCAAGATTTTATTCGTTGCCACAAAAAAACAAGCCAAAGACATCGTTGCTGACTTGGTTGGTGGTGTAAACATGCCTTACGTTACTGAACGTTGGCCCGGTGGTATGCTTACCAACTTCCCGACTATCCGGAAAGCTGTTAAGAAAATGATTTCCATCGACAAAATGACCAAAGACAGTAGCTGGGATGTTCTTTCGAAACGTGAAAAACTTCAGATTAGCCGCCAACGCGCTAAACTCGAAAAAATGCTGGGAAGTATTGCCGATTTGACTCGTCTTCCTGCAGCACTTTTCATCGTTGACGTTTTAAAAGAAAAGATTGCTGTGCGCGAAGCTCAGCGCCTTGGAATTCCGGTTTTTGCAATGGTTGATACCAACTCAGAACCAGAAGGAATTGATTTTGTTATCCCTGCCAATGACGATGCATCACAGTCAATCAGCCTGATTGTTAAAGTGATGACTGATGCCATCCGCGAAGGACTTTCAGAACGCAAAGTTGAACGCGAAAAAGAAGGTGATGACAAAGAAACAAAAGTAAAAGGTAGAAAAGCAAAAGTTGCTGACGATTACGAAGCTGCGTCTGCGGAAGACGAAGACATTGAAGATCTGGATGAAGAAGATCTGGATGAAGAAATTGATGAATAATCGTTCAACAACCCATTAAATAAAAGTATTATGGAAATTAGTGCCGCAGATGTAATGAAGTTGCGTAAAGCAACTGGCGCAGGTATGATGGATTGTAAAGTTGCGCTGGCTGATGCCGAAGGCGATTTTAACCGTGCCATCGACATTATCCGCGAAAAAGGTAAACTGGTTGCCAGCAAAAGAGCTGACAGGGCAGCTACCGAAGGAGTAGTACTGGCAAAAGTTAATGATTCAAAGAAATCAGGAGCACTGATTGTTTTGAATTGCGAAACTGACTTTGTTGCAAAAAACGAAGCATTTGTTGCTTTTGCTGAACGCATTCTGGATGCAGCTATCGCTAACAATGCAGCCAATCTGGATGCTGTAAAAGCTTTGGTTCTCGACGGCCGTACCGTTGCTGACCACGTTGTTGAGCAAACCGGTGTTATCGGCGAAAAACTTGATTTGCCTTATTATGCAAAACTTGATGCCGAAACTGTTGTTCCATATATTCACCCGGGAAACAAACTGTCAACATTGGTTGGTTTTAATAAAGCTGACGTTGATGCACAGGTTACTAAAGATGTTGCCATGCAGGTAGCTGCTATGAACCCTGTTGCTGTTGATAAAGCTGACGTTCCGGCTGATATCGTAGCTAAAGAATTGGAAATCGCTAAAGAAAAATTCCGTCAGGAAGGAAAACCGGAAGCGATGCTTGACAAAATTTCGCAAGGTGCATTGGAGAAATTCTTCAAGGAAAACACCCTGTTAAATCAAGCTTTCATTAAAGAAAACAAACAATCTGTTGCCGATTTCCTGAAAAGCCAGGATAAAGGTCTGACAGTAACTGGTTTCTTCCGCTACAATCTTGCTGACTAGTAAAATAATCGCATGATATTGCACAGAGCCTTCCCGTAAAACGGAAGGCTTTTTTTGTTTTATAACTCCCGGACACATGCTTTTGTCCTGAAAATATCTTCGCCGCGGCTAAATATAATTGCAACATATAAGTCCAATAAAATTCAAACTGCTATTACCCTGATTTGAAAGAATGTGCTATCTTCGCAAGCGTTAAGATACCCTTATAATGAAATCTTCATACCCGCTGCATCTTATTTATCTTCACGGTAAATAACAAAAAAAATCCATCACACAACAGCAAGCATTAATTGGTGATGAAAAAGGCATCGGGGAATAAAATTCTGCAACAGGGAATTAGACGTGACATGACAACCTTGTTCGATATGGATACTAACAGGTACGGGCGTTCCATGAGGACACAAAATATTTCGAAAATATAAATAAAGTCATTTTCTCATGAAAAACTTTAAACAACTGAACAATATTGTTGGGTGGCTGACTTTCGCCGTAGCAGCAATAACCTATTTGTTGACAATAGAGCCGACAGCAAGCTTTTGGGATTGTGGTGAGTTTATAACGACTTCGTTTAAACTTGAGGTAGGGCATCCTCCGGGAGCACCCTTCTTTATGATATTGGGACGTTTTTTCACCATCCTTGGAGGCAGCCCGTCTAATGCAGCAGTAATGATCAATTCCATGTCGGCGCTGGCCAGTGCATTTACCATCTTGTTTTTGTTCTGGACCATTACCCATCTGGCAAAAAAATTAATCAAACCTGAAGGTGCGTATACAACCGGGCAAACTATTGCTATCCTGGGCAGCGGAGTCGTTGGTGCTTTGGCTTACACTTTTTCCGATACTTTTTGGTTCTCGGCTGTTGAAGGTGAAGTTTACGCATCATCATCGTTATTTACTGCGTTGGTCTTTTGGGCGATCCTGAAATGGGAAAATTCTGCAGATGAGCCTCATGCTAACCGCTGGATTATACTCATTGCATACCTGATGGGACTTTCCATCGGTGTTCACCTGCTCAATCTGCTGGCGATCCCCGCTATCGTTTTCGTTTACTATTTCCAGAAATATAACGTAACACGGAAAGGCATTCTGCTCAGTCTGCTCGTTTCGCTGGTAATTCTCGGTGTTGTCATGTATGGCATCATTCCGGGAGTCGTAACTATTGCAACCTGGTTTGAACTGATGTTCGTAAACGGCATGGGTCTGCCCTTTAACACCGGTGTCATCATTTATGCTATCCTCCTGACTGCAGCAATTGTTTACGGGATTATTTACACGGTTCGCAAGAAAATGGTCCTTTGGAATACCGTTCTGCTCAGCTTCCTTGTGATTATCATCGGCTACTCCTCGTTTGCCATGATTGTGATCCGTTCATCGGCCAACCCGCCGATGGATCAGAACAGCCCGGACAATGTGTTCTCGTTACTGGGATACCTGAACCGCGAGCAGTATGGCGACCGCCCTCTGGTCTATGGTCAGTACTATAATACCCCGCTTGAAAAATACGTCGACGACAAACCATACTACATCCAGAAAGACGGAAAATATGTCGTAGCCGACATGCGTCAGAAACCTGTTTTTGATTCCAACCTGAGCACCGTTTTCCCGCGCATGTACAGCCGTGAAGGCGCCCATGTTGAAGCTTATAAACAATGGGCAGGCATCAAAGGCCGAAACGTTCAGGTTACGGACGACGAAGGCCAGTCAAAAACCATACAAATCCCCACTTTTGGAGAAAACCTTACCTTCTTCCTGCGCTATCAGGTTGGGCACATGTATTTCCGCTATTTTATGTGGAACTTCTCCGGCCGGCAGAGCGATATTCAGAGTCACGGCGAGATTACCAACGGAAACTGGATTACCGGAATAAACGCCGTTGATGCTATTCGTTTAGGCGACCAGAAGAACCTCCCTCAGGAGTTTAAAAATAATAAAGGACGGAATGCGTACTACCTGTTACCGTTCATCCTCGGTGTCA
>JAEUSS010000520.1 GCA_016788685.1 Prolixibacteraceae bacterium
GATGGTCAATTCATTGTAAACCCAACTTTCTCGCAACTGCAAAAAGCCGATCTGGACATCATGGTTGGAGCTTCATACGACAACATTATGATGGTGGAAGGCGAAATGGACGAAGTTTCGGAAGAAGTAATGCTCGAAGCCATTAAAGTCGCTCACGATGCCATCAAAATCCATTGCAAAGCCCAGGAAGAACTGGCCGCACTGGTTGGAAAAACAAAACGCACCTATTGCCACGAAGTAAACGATGCCGACCTGAAAGCTAAAGTTTTCGAAGATCTTTACCCTGCCTGTTATGCTTTGGCAACTCAGCGCATCAACGACAAAGCACTTCGGATCGAGGGATTTCATGCAATCGTTGAAAAATACATTGAGGAATATTCGGCCGAAAACGCTGAAAATACCGAAATCAACCTTGGAACAAACATCAAGCTGATAAAAAAATACTACCACGATGTTGAAAAAGAAGCCATGCGCCGCATGATTCTTGACGAGGGCATCCGTCTGGACGGCCGTACAACCACTCAAATCCGCCCGATTTGGGGAGAAGTTGATTATCTGCCCGGATCACACGGATCAGCCATCTTCACCCGTGGAGAAACACAGTCACTTTCATCCATCACTTTGGGAACCAAAATGGATGAGAAAAAGATTGACAGCGTAACCTACCAGGGCGTTGAAAAATTCTTGTTGCACTATAACTTCCCGCCATTCTCGGTTGGTGAAGCCAAAGTTCCACGCGGCGTTGGCCGTCGCGAAATCGGACACGGAAACCTGGCCTTACGTGCCTTGAAAAAAATGATCCCGGAAGATTTTCCTTACGTAGTGAGAGTCGTTTCAGATATTCTGGAATCAAACGGATCGTCATCAATGGCAACCGTTTGCGCCGGAACCATGTGTATGCTCGATGCCGGTGTGAAAATGAAACGTCCGGTTTCAGGTATTGCCATGGGTTTGATTACCGACCCTGCCAACAACAAATTTGCCGTACTTTCTGACATTCTGGGCGACGAAGATCACCTGGGCGACATGGACTTCAAAGTGACCGGAACCTCAAAAGGGATCACCGCTACCCAGATGGACATTAAAGTTGGCGGACTTTCTTACGAAATTCTTTCTCAGGCATTGCTTCAGGCTAAACAAGGCCGCGAACACATCCTGGGCGAAATCCTGAAAGTGATTTCTGAACCTCGCGAAGATTACAAACCGAACGTCCCGCGCGTTGAGGTAATTCAGGTTCCTAAAGAATTCATCGGACCAATTATTGGCCCGGGAGGAAAAAACATCCAGAAACTTCAGGAAGAAACCAAAACCGTTATCTCGATTGAAGAAAAAGACGACATCGGGTTTGTACAGATTTCAAGCACCAACCGCGACTCGCTGGATGCTGCCATCCGCCGTATCAAACTGATTGTGGCTGTTCCTGAAAAAGGTGAAATTTACAAAGGAAAAGTAAAATCAATCACTACATTTGGAGCTTTCATCGAAATCATGCCCGGAAAAGAAGGGCTGCTCCACATTTCCGAAATCAGCTGGAACCGCCTGAAAACGGTAGAAGAAGAACTTCAGGAAGGTCAGGAGGTTGAGGTGAAATTGCTGGATATGGACCGCGACGGCAAGATGAAATTATCTCGCCGGGTGTTGCTCCCAAAACCGGAAGGTTATGTTGAACGTCCGGAACGCAGCAACGATGAGCGTCCGCCCCGTCGTGACGACAACCGTGGCGGAGATCGCCGTGACAACCGTGGCGGAGACCGGCGCGACAACCGCGGAGGTGACCGCCGTGACAACCGCGACCGGAACTAATTGAGATATCAACCGCTGATATAATAAAGATGCCCGCTGGTCGGGCATTTTTATTTTGCAGCAAGTCTGTTTTTACAATTTTACCGCAGCGCATCCTTCACTGTAATAAAATTGCCTAAATCCATACGGATAGAGTACTGAACCGAGTGATTGTTAAAACACTTACTTAATATTTAATTCTGAATATGAAACGAGTTATTATTCCTTTTTTAGCACTGTCATTTATGATGTCCTGCTCAGAGAAACCCATGCAGTATCCGCCAACAAAAAAAGGCGATGCAAAAGAAACTTATTTCGGAACCGAAGTTGAAGATCCATATCGCTGGCTCGAAGACGATAATTCGGAAGAAACGGCCGAGTGGGTTAAAACACAAAACCAGCTCACGTTTGCTTATCTGGAGAAACTTCCCTTTCGGGCTGAAATCAAAAAACGCCTGACCGAATTGTCTGATTACCCTAAATATGGCACACCATTTAAAGAAGCCGGCAAATACTTCTTCTATAAAAACAACGGACTGCAAAACCAGAGCGTTCTGTATATGACTGCCGACCTGGCAGCCGAACCCACCGTTCTACTCGATCCTAACACCTTATCCGACGACGGAACGGCGGCTCTTTCGGGCATCGAAATATCCAACGACGGAAAGTACCTGGTGTACCTGGTTGCCAAATCAGGATCGGACTGGAACGAGATTTTTGTAAAAAATATTGAAACCGGAGAAACTCTTTCCGATCATATTGTCTGGGTAAAATTTTCAGGAGTAAGCTGGTATAACGACGGATTCTTTTACAGTGCTTACGACAAGCCCGAAGCCGGAAGCGAACTCTCTAAAGCAAACGAATTCCAGAAAGTCTATTTCCACAAGCTCGGAACCGACCAATCGGCCGACCAATTGATTGTGAGCGACCCAACCAATCCGAAACACATGTTTGGAGCAGGCGTGACCGACGACAAGCGCTTCCTGTTGGTATCGAAAAGCATCGGCACACACGGCAACGCACTCGACTTTAAAGATCTCAGCAAAAAAAACAGCACGTTCATTAACCTGATGAACAGCTACGAATTTGAATTTAATCCGGTTGACAACATTGGCGACGACCTTTATGTACTGACCAACTACAAAGCCCCTAAATATCGCCTGATCCGCATCAACACCAGCAAGCCCGAAGAAGCCAACTGGACCGATGTTATTCCGGAGAAAAAAGATGTACTGGAATCAGTACGGTTTATTGCCGGCAAGCTCGTTGTCAATTACATGACCGATGCACACAGCAAAGTAGAAGTTTATTCGTATGACGGCGCATTGGATCATGAAGTTGTACTGCCCGGAATTGGCACCGTAGGAGCTTTCTCCGGAAAAAAAGACGAACCGGTAGCTTATTTCAGCTACACCTCGTTCAATACTCCCGGCGAGATCTACAAATACGATTTTTCTACCAAAGAATCGTCGCTGCATTTCAGGCCTGAAGTCAAATTTAATCCCGACAAGTTTGAGGTTAAACAGGAATTCTACGCCAGCAAAGACGAAACCCGGGTCCCGATGTTTATCGTTCATAAAAAAGGAATTGAGCTGAACGGCAGCAACCCCACCCTTCTGTATGCTTACGGCGGATTTAACATCAGCCTGACTCCGTCATTTTCGCCTTCGCGGATGGCATTCCTCGAAAATGGAGGAATATTTGTCATGGCCAACCTGCGTGGCGGGGGAGAATACGGCGAAGAATGGCATCTGTCGGGAACCAAACTGCAAAAGCAAAATGTTTTCGATGATTTCATCTCGGCAGCCGAATACCTGATCGCACAGAAATATACTTCGAGCCAAAAGCTCGCGATCCAGGGCGGATCGAACGGAGGCCTGCTGGTAGGAGCTGTTACCAACCAACGCCCCGACCTGTTTAAAGTTGCACTCCCGGCAGTCGGGGTTATGGACATGCTCCGCTTCCACAAATTCACCATTGGCTGGGCCTGGGCCGGCGATTACGGAACCAGCGAAGACAGCGAAGAAATGTTTAAATATCTCTATGCTTACTCGCCTTACCACACCATCAAAAAAGACGCGGCTTATCCGGCTGTACTGGCCACCACAGCCGATCATGATGACCGCGTTGTTCCGGCGCACACCTTCAAGTACATGGCCCGCCTTCAGGAATACGGTGCTGGCAACAAACTCCCGCTGTTGATTCGTATCGACACCAAAGCAGGACACGGTGCAGGCAAACCAACCGCTAAAGTTATTGAAGAATACACCGATATCTGGTCGTTTGTATTCTATCATCTAGGCATGAAACTGTAATTTACTGAGCGGGCGACCTGTAGTCGCCCGCTTACTGCAATAAAGGAGAAAACACCTTCTCATTTTGATAATCAAGGTATCAAAAAAGCATTTCAGTTCGCTCAAAATATTGTACTTTTAAAATCCCGGAAAATTAAATCCGGGATTTTTTTTATTTGCTGATTATGAGCTTAAACTATCTGGTTATAGAAGGAAATATCGGTGCAGGCAAGACTACCCTTGCGCAGATGATTAGTGAAAGATACCAGGCCAAACTGGTACTCGAACAATTTGCCGACAATCCTTTCCTGCCCAAATTCTACGAAAATCAGGAACAATATTCATTCCCGCTCGAGATGGCTTTCCTGGCCGAAAGGTATAACCAACTGCACCGTGAACTCAGTCATTTTGACCTGTTCAGCACGTTTACCGTCTCGGACTACTACTTCATGAAATCGCTGATTTTTGCACAGAACACCCTGCAGCCCGATGAATACAATTTATACCGGCAGTTCTTCACCATCATATACGACAAAATGCCGAAACCCGATTTGTATGTATACCTGCACAAAGACACCGACCTGCTCCTGAAAAACATTGCACACCGGGGGCGCACCTACGAATCGCACATCACGAAAGAGTACCTCGAAAAAATCACCCGGGGATATTTCAGTTTCTTCAGGCAACAAAATGACATACCGATACTGATTATTGACACTAATGGTATAGATTTTGTTAATCGGCCTGAAGATTTTGAAAAACTAACAGAAACGATATTTAACAGAGAATTTGGCAAAGGAATAACCCGCATATTACTTGATTAAAAACCGTTTTTATGCTTTTTTTTAAACGAAACATTGTTAATTTTGTAAACGTGACCGATTTTATTACACCATCAAATTTAATATATTCATTATGAGAAGAATTAACTTAAAACCATTTGCCCTCATTGCTTTGGCAGCCGTTATGCTGTCAAGTTGTGCAAGTTTGCAGAAGATGAAAAAGAATGCAAACCTGATAAACTTTAAAACGACTCCTGAAATTCTTGAAACACACGCAGGAAAAGTTGATGTTGCAATCGACGGAACTTTCCCGGCTAAGTATTTCAACAAAAAAGTAACTATGGTTGCTACTCCGGTTCTGAAATATGACGGCGGAGAAACAGCTTATGCTCCGGTAACCCTTCAGGGCGAAAAAGTAAAAGACAACAACAAGGTAATCAGCATCAAAAACGGCGGAAGCTTTAACTACAAAAATTCAGTTCTGTACGCTGAAGGCATGCGCATGTCGGACCTTGAGTTGCGCATTACCGCTTCGAAAGGTTTAAAAAGTGTTGACTTTGCTCCTATTGCATTGGCAAAAGGTGTAATTGCTACTCCAACACTGGTGATCAACTACCCGACTCCAATCCTTGGTGTTCAACGCGAGAAAAACACTACCGGCAAATACGATCCAAACATCGATGCCTTCCAACGGATTGTTCCTGATGAATACACTGCCGACATCAAATACCTGATCAACAAAGCAGATATCCGCAAAGAAGAACTGACAAAAGAGGAAATTGCCAGACTGAAAGAATACAACAAAGCAGCTGCCAAAGACCCACGCAAAAAAATCGTAGGCATGGAAGTTTCTTCTTACGCTTCACCTGACGGAGCTTTGGAACTGAACACCAAACTGGCTGAACAACGTCAGAGTGCTTCTTCTAAATTCCTGACTAAAGAATTGAAGAAAGACGAAGTAGAAGCTGAATTCAAAACAAAATTCACTCCGGAAGACTGGGACGGTTTCAAAGAACTGATGGGCAAATCGAACATTCAGGATAAAGAATTGATCCTTCGTGTGCTTTCGATGTACACTGACCCTGAAGTCCGCGAACGCGAAATCAAAAACCTTTCGGCTGCTTTCACAGGCGTTGCCAACGAAATTTTGCCACAACTGCGTCGTTCAAAATTCACTACCAGCATCGAGCTGATTGGTAAAACTGACGAAGAAATTGCTGCTTTGGCTGATTCTGATCCTTCGAAACTGAACCCTGCTGAGTTGCTTTACGCTGCTACTTTAACCAAAGACCTGAACAAACAACTGGCTATCTACAACTCGTTCATGAAAGTATATCCGAACGACTGGAGAGGACCAAACAACGCCGGTATGGTTTTGGCTAAACAGCAGAAATATGCTGATGCAAAAAGCTTGTTCGAAAAAGCTGAAAAGATGAACAACAACGAGCCGATCATCAAAAACAACCTGGGTATCTGCGAACTGAAAGAAGGTAACTTAGCTAAAGCTGAAACTTATTTCGGAGCTGCTTCAGGAGCTGGTGAGGCTGTAAACAACAACCTTGGAATTCTGAGCATCATCAAAGGCGACTATGCTAAAGCTGTTAAATATTTCAACGATTCAGATTCACCAAACACTGGCCTAGCTAAAATCCTGGCCGGCGACAACAACGGTGCTTTGAAATCGTTGGAAAACTGCACCTGGGAAGGTTGCTACATGAAAGAATACTTCAAGGCAGTAGTTGGCGCACGCACAGCTAAAGAAAACCTGATGTACGAAAGCCTTTCGAAAGCTACCCAAATGAAACCTGAATTGAAGAAAACTGCTGCTTCGGGCATGGAGTTTGCCAAATACTTCAACGAAGCTCGTTTCAAAGAAATCGTAAAATAAGCGCAACACACGCGATATACCGGAAAGAGCGGCTCATGAGAGTCGCTCTTTTTTTTGTTATTACCGCTGAAACCACGCCATCCCATCGCGCCGGAACCAGGGGCGCATCGTACACAAGCCATTCCCGAATATCAGGCCGACAAAAAGGCCTTCCCGATCGGTTGCGCCTGAAATTTTAGACTCAGCTAACCAACAAAAGACTCCTTGCGGAGTCTTTTGTTGGTTAGGCGAAAAGCCAATGTACACGGTCTGGCCGGCTAAGTCTCTTTTTTAGGCGGCTAAGTTTCGGTTTTATTTAGCTATGTTTCGGTTTAGTGTGGCTATATTTCGGTTCAATGCGGCTAAGCGTCTGGAATGAATAGCTAAGACCCGGAATGATGCAGCTAAACGCCGGTTTAGTCTGGCTATGAGTCTCGACAACATGGCTATGTTTCGTTTGGGTCTGGCTAAGTCCCGCGACCGTGCAGCTAAGAGCCGGAGGAGAGGTGCGCAGGAATGTTCGTGCCCTAGCAGCAGCCAACGGCAACCGATAGGACTGCAAGCATGGAAGGGGACGGTGCGGATCAGAGCAGCTATATCGGCTTCAGGAAAAACAAAAATCGAAAAACATGCGGCGATTGCAAGGTTGATGGGGGAGTTGGTTTGTACGGAGAACGGAATTTCTGTTCCAGAGCTAAACCATGCAAGTGACCGTTAGCTTTAAGTGTAAAAAGGACCCAATTCAAAAGTACAATGAATACGCAACCAGAAATCCAATCATTACATCTTCTGTGTATTAACTAAATATACGTAAAATGAAAAACTTAACGACAATTCTACTTGTGACAATTTCAATGCTTTCATTGAGCTCTTGTAATAAAGAGAAAGAAGAGGAAATTGATTTTTACGATAATGAATATCGAATAGGACTATGGATTAACTCTGTTGGTTCTAATAGAAAAGACACATTACAATTTGTTAATGACTCTATTTTAATACGAAAAGGAGATTTTTATGTGTATGAAAGATATTTGTACAGAATTGAAGGAAAAACTCTTTTCGTTCGGCTTCCTGACTCATCATTGGAAACTCAACATGCGATTTCAACGATTGACAAGAACGGTGTCATTCTTGGGAATATGTACATAACTACTGGATTTACAATCAATTCAGGAACATTCTATAAAGACATTGAAAATTAAACACCTAAAGCTAACAATTTGCAAATAGCCTTGCGGGTACAGTGATGTGCGTAGGGGATTGGGATAGCTTATTTGCCGGTCAGACTTTCTGGAAGGAGATGAACATGGCGGAGATTCTCCGGGGAACTACTCGTTCAGTATCCGGCTGTACAGGGCATAGTTTTCCTCATCAAAACAAACAAAATAAACCCGGCTGATCTCCGGATTCGATGCCAGAAACCCGCTGACCGTTTGAATGGCTATTTCTGCGGCCCGTTCCTTCGGAAAGCCATAAACCCCGGTGCTGATGTTGGGAAAAGCAATGGTTTCGACTTCGTTTTTCAAAGCTAATTTCAGGGAGTTGAGATACGCGTTTGCGAGCAGTTGCTCTTCATTACTGCTTCCCCCGCGCCAGATTGGACCAACGGTGTGAATCACCAGTTTCGCCGGAAGATTGCCTCCGGAGGTTATTACCGCCTCACCCGTGGCACAGCGTCCCTGCCGGGCAACAATTTCGCAGCATTCGTCCAGAATAACTGGTCCTCCGGCGCGGTGAATGGCTCCGTCGACCCCGCCACCGCCCATCAGCGACGAGTTGGCCGCATTCACCACGGCATCCACCTTAAGTTTGGTAATGTCGCCCTGAAGAAGAGTAATACGGGAGAAAGTTGTTTCCATAGCTGCAGAATGATTAAATCACCTAAAGGTACGACATTTGGTAAAATTCAGACCTGCGTTAAACGAAGAAAGGCCATCTGAAATCAGACAGCCTTTCCCTATGATCTATTTGTTCTACAGAATCTGGTTGAATTCCAGTCGTTCGCCATCGGGCCCCAGAATGTTAAAGTATTTACACCCGTTTTTCCAGAAAGGCAAAAATACCGGCTGATCTTCGATAACCTGGAATGAAGCTTCCTTCAGCGTCGCAAATGCCCGATCAACATCGCTCACGTCAAAAGCAACATGATCCACATGACCATCTTTGCGGTTTCTGATCCCGGCCAGATCACTTTCGGGCAACTGATACAGTTCCATGATGATCTGATTCTGTTGCATCATAATCATGTTCCCTTTACCGCCGTTGTGTTCAAAAGGAGAACCTGTCACCTTTTCAAAGCCCAGTTTCCGGTAAAAAGCCTCGGATACCCGAAGATCTGTAACTGGTATGCCAATGTGCTGAAGCCGGTTTATTCTGAATTCCATTGATCTGTATTTTAGAAAGATTACTTCTGCGAAGCCAATTTCAGGGCTTCGGTAGTGGTGTAGTATTTGGTAATCATACCCGGCACTTCCCATTCGGGTAATTTCCCCCATTTCAGATAACGCAGGTATTTCTCGGTTACTTCGACAAAATGAGCTTCGTGCCCGACTTTGTATTGTTCGGGGATTTCCACGGTCCACAGTTTGTCGCCCAGTTTGACCAGTTTCAGTCCCGGATATTTGGTTGCGATATCCTGATCGACAGCTTTTTTCAGGCCACCTTCAAACGTGGTTAAACCGTCAGTGATGTTTGCCTCGATGTAAACGGTTGGTTTGTATCCTTGTTCTTTATCCTGTTTGATGACTACGTTACACAGGTTTCCGCGCATGATGCTGTAATGAGTGTCGCCTGTACCTTCAGGAGCTTCGAAGTTCCAGATCACCGAAACTTTGGCCACTTTGCCCTTCAGCTTATATACCATTTCGCCGTTTGAATAGACTTTCAGTTTGCCATCGGCCACATCCTTTTTCAGGAATTCGGGGAATTCTTTCAGCAAGGTTACTTTTTCGAACTGTTCCGGCGTCATGTCGGTTGTCCAACGGCGGGCCGAAATCATTTCCACGTCAGTTTTATTCAGGATAAACTCGGGAAAAGCGCCCCACTGAACCAGGTCAACCAGGTGTGTGGTCACATCGACAATACCTTCGCCCTGCTGTGCGGTGTCAAAGAACCATGCCGGACGTTTCAGTGCGCTTCCGGCAACCATTTTAGAAAAGTGGTGAACACTTTCTTTTACAATAGCAGGCTG
Organism: Prolixibacteraceae bacterium; assembly: GCA_016788685.1. Classification (GTDB taxonomy): domain Bacteria; phylum Bacteroidota; class Bacteroidia; order Bacteroidales; family Prolixibacteraceae; genus Aquipluma. The sequence goes on from JAEUSS010000520.1 coordinate 9,916, forward strand.
TTCCGGAGTTCCTTCGATTAAACCGCCGAATACATCGGGGATTTTAGCCAGTTCGCGCTGAATAATGGTGGTAATTTCGTGGCGTTCGGTCATGATGTCGTACAGCAAAACGCCTTTTTCTTCAGCTGTTTTGAAAGCCTGTTCCAAAGCCGGGAAAGCATCGGGAGTGATCACCATCGGTTTATCGGCCAGTACGTTGATTCCGGCTTCAACAGCCTTCTGAATGTATTCGGTTTTTTTGGCATTGTTACCGGCAACCATCATCACATTCCCGGGTTTTTCGGCCAGCATTTTCTCGAGGTAATCGGCACCGGTGTATACTTTTTCGATCCAGCTGGTTGGATTTTCCGCACGTTTATTGAAACCTTCGATTCGTGCCAGATGCTCGTTCACATCGTCGCCTTCGGGCGCATAAACATAAACCGTTGGGTCAATCTGTTCGAACATGGACTTCTGGACGAGGGCAGCATGGAAATGCCCCGGATCGAGAGTCATCAGTTTTACTTCGCCGGCAGCTCCGGTAAATTTGCCGGCCGATTTTTCTTTTTCGTTGGTTTTCTGTCCGCCACCGGCACAGGCCGATAAAATTGTGGCAACAGCAACCACAGGAATCAAATTTCTGTTCATGGGTTTAATATTAGGATTGTCTGATTTATCGTTAGCAAAATTAAAATTTTATACGGAAGAAAACAGGATTTCCGGATTTCGCTTCGAGTATACCCGCGTAACAGCCAGCCGATCTGATTACCGGTTCCGGATGGGTTGATGCCAGAAACAATTTTTCGGGGCGGCTGTTTAATTCTAAGTTAAAAGCAAGCCTGAGATAAAATCATGAAACCTCAGGAACATTTTTTATATTTTCGTCCTGTCGTGAACTTTCATGCAGGGGACAGACCCAAAAGAAATCAGAATGAATAAACTTATTGCTATAAATTCAATCGCCGACATTCCTGAAGAATATCGGGAAACGCCCATCGGCATGCTCCTGGAGTATCAAAACCTGGACCGGCCGCTCGACCCCTGCGAAAAAGCGAAGCTGCTGGTAGGTATGTGCATGGATAATCGGAAGCACTTGCGGATTCCCGATAATTTTGCCTATATTATCCGTTCCGGGGGTGCCAACCTGAGATACAGCGAATTTAAAGTCTCATTCGCCATCGCGGTGGGGCAAGTGAGACATATCGCCCTGCTGGCCCACAATCACTGCGGAATGGTGAATATCATGTCCCGGAAAAACGAGTTCATTAACGGACTGATTGAGATTGCCGGATGGGAAAAAGAACGCGCCGAGGAGCATTTTACGCATTTCTCGCCAATGTTTGAAATCGACAGCGAAACCGATTTTGTAGTCAGCGAGGCCAAGCGGCTTCGGGTCAGGTATCCGAAAGTAACAATCGCACCTTTGTATTACCGGGTGGAAGACAACAAATTATACTTTGTCGGAGAAGACTAAATGTAACCTTATATAAAGATACCGTTCATCCGGGCAAAAGTCCGGGCAGAACAATCTTCAGAACATCATCAGTGAATAACAAACAACGAAATACTCATCAAAAACAAACCATAAACTTCCCTGCCGGGAAATCAACTAATTCATACACCACATGGAACACATTGAGAAATACATTACTGAAAACAAAGACCGCTTCCTGGAAGAATTGTTCGGACTGATCCGGATTCCGTCCATCAGCTCGATTGCTGCCAACAAACCCGAAATGTACCGGGCTGCCGAGTACTGGAAACAAACCTTGCTGAATGCCGGTGCCGACCGCGCCGAAGTATATGAATCGGATGGCAATCCGGTAACCTACGGCGAAAAGATTATCGATCCGGCCAAACCAACGGTGCTCATTTATGCCCACATGGATGTGATGCCGGTAGATCCGTTGAACCTTTGGGATTCGCCGCCTTTCGAGCCTGAAATCCGCGACGGGAAGATCTGGGCCCGCGGTGCCAACGATGACAAAGGACAGAGTTTTATGCACGCCAAAGCGTTCGAGCTGATGGTGAAAACCAACACCCTGCCCTGCAACGTCAAATTCATGATTGAAGGTGAAGAAGAAATTGGTTCGCCCAACCTGGGCAAATGGTGCGAACAGCACAAAGACATGCTGAAAGCCGACATTATCCTGGTTTCGGACACGTCGATGATTGCCCCGGATATGCCGTCGATCACCACCGGATTGCGCGGACTGGCCTACTGGCAGGTAGAAGTAACCGGCCCGAACAAAGATTTGCACTCCGGATTGTTTGGCGGAGCGGTGGCTAACCCGATTAACGTACTGGCTAAAATGATCGCCCAGATGACCGATGAAAACGGGCGCATCACCATCCCCGGATTTTACGACGACGTGGTGGAAGTTTCGGCCGAAGAGCGCGCGATGCTGGCCAAAGCGCCATTTGATCTCGAAAACTATAAAAAAGCGCTCGACATTGCGGAGGTTGCCGGAGAAGCAGGTTACTCGACCAACGAGCGCACCGGCATCCGCCCAAGTTTTGATGTGTGCGGAATCTGGGGCGGCTACATGGGCGAAGGCGCCAAAACGGTGATGCCATCCAAGGCGTTTGCCAAAATATCGTGCCGGTTGGTACCAAACCAGGACCATAAAAAGATTGAGGTGCTGTTTAAAAAGCATTTCGAAAGCATTGCTCCCAATACTGTAAAAGTGGAAGTAACTTACCTCCACGGCGGATACGGTTACGGTTGCCCGATTGACTTTCCACCCTACCAGGCAGCCGAAAAAGCCTACCTCGAGGTGTATGGCAAACGGCCGGTTCCGGTTCGCAGCGGCGGAAGTATCCCGATTATCTCCACCTTTGAGCAGGTGCTGGGCACCAAAACCATATTGATGGGCTTTGGCCTCGAATCAGACGCCATCCACTCGCCCAACGAAAACTTCCCGCTGGAACAATTCTTCAACGGAATCCGGACAATCCCGCTGTTTTACAAGTATTTTGCTGAGCTAAAATAAGTTCTTACCACAAAGACAAGCAGATTCCATTCTTCGAAAGAAGGATGGAATTTTTGTTTCAGACGGATAAAAAAATCTCCCAAAATCCAGTAATATACAAATCCTGATTTTGGGAGAATCTCAAAAAGATCTTTGCCAGGGACTATATTTCCAATGGATTTTTTACAACTGGAAGCTTGTTCAGTAAAGGTTTGGTTGATTTGCTGATTTCGAGATCCTTGAAAAGGAAGGCATCTGGTGTAATGAAGGTGGCCGGACAACCGCTCATGTAATCAATCCGGTGATTTGTATCCTCTCCACCTGTAGTGTTTAGCACCTGCTTTTGATCACTGGCTCCAATAATTTTTCGAAGATCATTTAATACCAATGAATTGAAGCTTACTGATCTGATCCGGGTTTCTTCTCCGGTGTTTACGTCAACCTTGAAAAGCTGTCGCAACTCCGAGAGGTTGGAGGTCATTTCCCGGACAATTATGGCATAATTGAGACCATCAGCTTTTGCACGTTCCATCAATTGCTTTTTCAATTCTTCCTTCGATACCGCATTATTATAATCTACCTCAACCACTCCCGGAGCGATAAATGAAGCTCCAGAATAAAAAGGAACACGCAAATGTCCATTTGATTCTTTCATTTTCAGCGTTGGCATCCGCCCGCAAAGCAAATTTTTCAATACTCCGTTTTCAATAATTACCAGTTCATCCGGAGGAATTGTTCCTTCCATATCAACGGGATAAGCGCCCAACAATTGAACCCCATTAAATTCTGTTTTTTTCGAAACAGCTTTTACCGTCATATTTTCAGGAGAAATCCGGGTATCGATGCGCAGTTCGGTCGAAATTTTATTGGCTGACCGATCGGGCATTTGAGGGTTCGTCCTTCTTTCGCGCTTGGCAAAAAGGTTTTCCTGTTGGGCATAAAACATCGTTTTACGAACAACTTCGGCTGCCGCCGGTCCTTCAAACAGAACCGGACCATTATACACATCGTTGAAAACAGGAGCCTTTTTCATTTCAAGCAAAGTGTTGACGATATCCCGCGCTTCATTTGAAACTTGTTCAATTGAAGGAAGTTCAGACTCGGTTTTTACATGATAGGTCCGGTAAAGTTCAAGTTTCTCTCCGTCATCGGTCTGCGTTTCTGCATTGATCACCAGGCGAAGAATGGTGCTCGGATAGGATGCTTTACTTCCTTCGGTATTTGAATAATAAATGTTTGCCTTAGTTCCGGTTAGTCTGACCCACGAATAGGTTATTTGCGGATATGCTTTCATAACCGCCGAAATAGCATTGGTGTAACGAATTAGTTTCTCATTTTCATAATTCAGATCGACTAACGGTTGAGTTACCTGAATAACTTTGCCCGGCAGAAAATCAGGAACGTCAGTCCATTCGTCGGCAACAGTATTTTTATTAGCCGACTGTTCAGCCGAATACATATTGACTGCCCCTTTATATGCTCTGTCGAACGAAAGCCATAATCTTCTCCTGACTTCGTCCGAGCAGTCGCCGGTTGAGAAATTTGCCCTGGCCAATGGCATATACATGACATTCCCGTTAAGATTATTGTTTTTGTAGTCGCCCACCATTACGTGAAGGTTTTGAGTCCCCCGAAGTCGCGTTTCCGAAGCTTTAATCAGCGACCCAAGCGAGGAATAAACGATAATGCGGTTTTGATCGACAATGTTCAGCCCGATATAAAATGGATTTGGCATTCCGGGTAACCGTAACGATTGCATGCTTTTTTTCATTTGTTCTTCCATCATTTTATGGAACATTGCATCGGAATTTTGGGCCATAACCACTGCTGATATCAGCAGAAAGAACAGGACGATATATTTTTTGTGAATGATCATGATAAACGGATTTTTATATGACACCTGATTTTACATTTATTTAGGCATATCGATCGGAGGAGTATTTCCTGCCGGGATAGCTTTTTTTTGAAGTTCGATCTTGCGGACAAACATCATCGGGCATACTGATGATACAGGAACGCTTCCTGATTCGGCTCCACAGTATCCTGTAAAAAGTCCGTAATCTCCACCTACTGCTTCAATTTCGGAAAACATGGCCAACGGGGTTCCTACCAGATTTATCCCCCGCACCAGTTCGTCGGGACGGCCGTCAGTATAAACCCGGTAAACTTCGTTGGGGGTTACATTAAACACATTGGGATTAATTCTGCCAGTTACGGCAAAACCACCAGTCACTTCTTTAAAATAGTATCCAAATTCAAGGTTTCGTTTTTTCAGTTCTGAAATAAAAAGTTCCCGAAGTTCCTTTTCCGAATAATGTTTCTGCGATTCAAGAATGAAGTTCGACTGACGGGAAACTGGGGCAAAGCCTTCCATTGCACGCCCATGTCCGTTCGATTTTGCGAAGCCTGAAATTGGAGTTCTGCCTGTAAGGAAATCTTTTAATATACCCTTATCAACCACTACAACTCTTTTCCCTTTTACTCCTTCATCGTCATAAATGTATGATCCGTTCAGGGCGAATCCCTTAAATGTGCTGAGGGTTGGATCAAAAATGACTGATAAATCGGGATGAAGAACCTGCTCGTTGACTTTCTTTTTAAAAGTCTGTGCATCGTCAATGGTTTTCAGGCGGGATGCTTCAATCCGGTGCCCAAAGATTTCATGAAAAAAGACTCCTGTTGCTGAGCCTGAAAGCAAGGCTGGCCCGCTGTACGAATCAACCACAGGAGATTTCCGCATTTCTGCAATTTTACTGATCATGCCTTTTACCACTTCCATAACAAGTTCGTCAGAGGGCAAACTTTTCAAATCGCGGACAAAATAAGTTTTGAACAATGGAAGGTCCATCCCATCTTTGGCAATACCGCTGCAAGCTATCGTTAGTTCAATGGCGTTCCTGTTTTCAGCAATTTTTGTTCCTTCACTCGAAACCAAGTATTTCCGGTTTGAACTGATTGAATACCGAACCAATGAATTGGTAATAAAGACATTGTTATAGAAAGGGGCTGAAAATTTCTTAACTTTAGCAATCAGTAATTCTTCCGTCTTTTGGTCAATCGATATTTTTCTGATGGACTCAATGTATTTCTCAGGTGTTTCCAGATTGAAATCCGGCGATTTATCTTCTTCTTCAGCATTAATGGCATTACTTCCTTTAATTCGTCCTAGTTTTTCTAAAGCACTTTGATAGGCACTGTTGGTGGTTTGCCAAAGTAGCTGAGTGATTCCGGCTTCATTGGTGTCTAAGGGAAGTTCGGTTATCCCTTGGTAACTAAAAATTCCTGAACCTCTGATTGCATGAAAATTGTCCAGATCAGGGCTTCCAACTCTAATCATGGTAGTTAACACCCGACTATTGTTTCGCCTGTTTTGTTCCAGACATCCGTGAGAGCCGGATATTTCAGTTACATCCATGTCAGAAACCCGGTAGCTGATGTGGTAGGCAGGAATCTCCTGCTTTTTGAGTTGGGTAAATTCCCGGACTAGCTCTTTTTCAAGCAAATCGAGTAGTGGATCCTGTGCAGAAAGTTGCAGGCATGTTATGCTTAGAATTAATGC
>JAEUSS010000547.1 GCA_016788685.1 Prolixibacteraceae bacterium
GTATGTAACCTCCTCGCCGTGTCTTGAATGTTCAAAGCTGATTATTCAGGCCGGAATTACAAGGGTGGTTTTTTACGACAATTACCACAAGGTGGACGGAATTGATTTGCTGGTAAAAGCAAATATTGAAGTGGTTCAGATCGAATTGGAAAACTGATTGAAATATTAAACAAGGAGTTTCAGGATTCGAAGTCTATGATCTTTGTAGATTCTTGTTCCTGTGACTGACCTCAAAATCAAAAAAATGAGAAACACTAAATTTTCAGTTTATATACCGGTTTTACTGGCGCTGACGTTGGTGACCGGCATCTTAATCGGGAACAGGCTGAGCCGGAACTCGGGTAATAGCATCAGTACAATGTCCAGAGGCAATAAATTGGATGCCATTATTGATTTAATCCAGAATGCTTATGTCGACTCGATTTCCACAGATACGTTGATTGAGAAAACGATTCCTCAGCTGCTGAAAAGCCTCGATCCGCATACCTCGTACATCCCGGCGAAAGAGCTGGTTGGCGTCGAAGAGGAAATGCGCGGAAACTTTGGGGGCATTGGTGTTCAGTTTTCCATTCAGAACGACACTGTTATGGTGGTTGATGTTATTTCGGGCGGACCCTCATCGAAACTTGGGATTTTGCCCGGAGACCGCATTGTTTCGGTGAACGATACGCTGATGGTAGGTAAAGGCCTGAAGAATGAAAAAGTACTTTCCAAACTTCGGGGCGAAAAAGGGACTAAAGTGAATGTGGGGATTAAACGCAAAGGTTTTAAAGAACTGTTTGCTTTTGAAATTACCCGCGGAGATATTCCGATTTACAGTGTCGATGTGAGTTACATGATTGACCCGGCAACCGGATACATCAAAGTGAGCCGTTTTGGCGAAAAAACCTACGAAGAGTTCATGGACGGGATGAAAAAACTTGATCAGCAGGGAATGAAAAACGTGATTGTTGATTTGCGCGGAAACCCGGGTGGATATCTGAATGCCGTAATCCGTATGGTCAATGAATTTCTGGATAAAGGCGAACTGATTGTTTATACCGAAGGCAATTCGCAGGCCCGGAAAACTTATCAGGCCGACAGCCGCGGCGCATACCGTGATAAGGGCGTTGTGGTTTTGATTGACGACTTCTCGGCCTCGGCCAGCGAAATCTTTGCCGGAGCCATTCAGGATAACGACCGCGGATGGGTGGTCGGACGGCGTTCGTTTGGTAAAGGTCTGGTTCAGGAACAAATTCCGTTTAACGACGGCAGCGCTGTCAGACTGACCGTTGCCCGCTATTATACGCCAAGCGGAAGAAGCATACAGAAACCGTATGACAAAGGGAATGACGAATACTACCATGATATTATGGACCGCGCTATTCACGGCGAGTTTCAGAAGGTCGACAGTATTCATTTTTCAGATACCCTCAAATATAAAACATCAGCCGGCCGAACGGTATATGGCGGCGGCGGGATTATGCCCGATTTCTTTGTTCCGGCCGATACGGCGGGGTACTCCGAATATTATTCGAAAATTACCCAGAAAGGATTGGTGTATCAGTTTGCCCTGGATTATGCCGATTCGAAGCGGAATGAACTTTCAGACATGAGAAATACCGGAGAATTCGAAGATTATTTGCAGAAGGCCGGAGTTTTAAAGTTGTTTGTGGCTTATGCCGAGAAAAAAGGAACCAAAGCGAATGCTGCCGACCTGAAAACTTCGTCGGAAATAATTGATACTCAGATTAAGGCGTACATTGCCCGAAACATCATCGGCGAAGTCGGATTTTATCCGATCATTAAGAACATCGATAAGGCTTTGCTTGAAGCCATCGAAAGAAGCCGGGTTCCGATTCAGCAAAACTTAACTGGTGCTGTAACAAAATGAACCGATGTTCGTCTTACCAGACAAAAAAGGTAAGCGAAAAAGCATGAACGCACGGGAGTACAACCAATCGGTTGATTGGTATTCAGATAATGTTTTTCGGTTTATCCTGAAAAATATCCGCGACGAAGAACGGGCTCGCGACATTGTTCAGGATAGCTATGAAAAATTGTGGAGGAATGCGGCAAATGTAAATTTCGAAAAGGTAAAATCTTACCTGTTCACAACGGCTTACCACACCATGGTCGATGTTTTGCGGAAAGACAAACGTCAGACTTATACCGATGATTACCGGACAGCGGAAGGAACGCATGATGACCAATATTCTGATTTGGCCGAAATACTGAATGAAGCTGTAAAACAACTGCCCGACATTCAACGGACAGTAATTTTGCTGCGCGATTACGAAGGATATTCCTACAAAGAAATAGGAGATATTACGACATTAAGCGAAGCTCAGGTGAAGGTTTATATATACCGGGCCCGGGTTTTCCTGAAGAATTACATTGGTAAGATGGATTTAGTTGTTTAAAACGATAACCAGATGATAATCACCAGAGATAACTACGAATCGTTCTTTCTGGATTACCTCGAAGGTAATCTGGAAGAAGCTATGATTGATCAGTTTCTGGATTTTCTGGAGCAGAATCCGGACCTGAAAGGTGAATTGCAACTGTTTGAAAACCTCAGGTTGCCCGAAGAGCAGGTTTCGTTTTCAGGTAAAAAGCAACTGTATAAGAGTGCTGCTGAAGAAAAACTGAAGAGCGAAAACCAGGTGGTCGCATACTTGGAAGGGGATATGGATGACGAAGAACGGAAATCGTTTGAGGCTTTTCTTTCCAGCCATCCGGACGTTGAAAAAGAATACAAGCTGGTGGTCAAAACCAGGTTAATTCCTGACCTGACAGTCAAATATGCAAATAAACACGCGTTGCGCCGGCAGACCGCGACTGCCGTTTTGATAAACTGGGTCGCCCGTGTGGCGGCAGCCGTAGTGTTGGTTTGGGGTGTCAGCTCGGTAATACAGGACCAAAAGCAAGCCGGTTCGCCCAACGTATCTGAACAGTTTGCTGAAAGCGCGAAGACGACATTGCCTGTGAGTAAACCGGAATCGGGAGATCTTGTTCAGGTGGTTGATAATCAGGGCAAGATAAATGAAAATGTAAAAGTTGAAAAACCGGAGAGCCGAAAAAGCCGGAAAGAACGGCTTGACGATCAGAAAGCGGTTACGGAGAGGGAACCGGACGTTATTCCTGAGATTGAACCACTTTTGGCAAGGCTGGAGACCGAATCCGCCGGAAATCAACTGGCTTTTTCGCGTCCGGCCAATGCCAGCAATGTAAAAGCTTCTCCGAATGTGGTGACCCTTGAGGAGTTCCTGGCGGACAGAGCCAGAAAAGCGGGAGCTGAAGGTTTATTCTCGGTACAGCGTATTGTGCGGGTCGGACTTGGGGTTGCCGCAGAACTTTCGGGCGAACGGATTGGCTACAGCGTTAACGACGGCAAAATATCCAGTGTCGATTTTGAGAGTAAGATACTGGCGTTTTCAATTCCTCTCACAAAAAAATAAAAGAGCTGTAACATTTTGAAGAGCCTTGCCGTCATACAGGCAAATTTTAAAGTTAAAGCCATGAAACAAGTTATCTTCTCATTAATTGCAGTCGCAGCATTCAGCCTGAATTTAAACGCGCAGGTGCTTTCCTCCGTTCCGGAGCAGGTAAATTCACCGTCGGATGCTGTTGTTGCGCCCGATACCATT
>JAEUSS010000607.1 GCA_016788685.1 Prolixibacteraceae bacterium
ACCGTAAAACGGCTTCGGCGGACTGCTTCAATCGAGGTTGGCGAAGGCCTTCTCGGAAGGGTGATCAACACCCTGGGTGAACCGATCGACGGAAAAGGCGTTGTCGCAGGCGAGAAGTTTGTGATGCCTCTCGAACGAAAAGCCCCGGGAGTTATCTTCAGGCAACCGGTAAATCAACCTTTGCAGACAGGTTTAAAAGCTATCGATGCCATGATTCCGATCGGCCGTGGCCAGCGAGAACTGATCATTGGCGACCGCCAGACAGGGAAAACAGCCGTTGCCATCGACACTATCATCAATCAACGTGAAAACTTTGAAAAAGGGCATCCGGTATATTGCATTTATGTCGCTATCGGACAAAAGGGATCAACAGTAGCCAACCTGGCGCATACGCTCGAAAAACACGGAGCTATGGCTTATACAGTCATTGTTTCGGCAACGGCTTCCGATCCGGCAGCCCTTCAGTATTACGCACCGTACGCCGGAGCGGCTATCGGCGAGTTCTTCCGCGATACCGGGCGTGATGCTCTGATTATTTTCGACGACCTTTCGAAGCAGGCGGTTTCATATCGTGAGGTTTCGCTGTTACTGCGTCGTCCGCCGGGCCGCGAGGCTTATCCGGGTGATGTTTTTTACCTGCACTCACGTTTGCTCGAGCGTGCCGCAAAGATCATTGCTTCTGATGAAATGGCTGCCAAAATGAATGATTTGCCTGAATGTTTGAGAGATAAAGTAAAAGGAGGCGGTTCACTGACAGCGCTCCCGATTATCGAAACCCAGGCAGGAGACGTTTCGGCCTATATCCCGACCAATGTCATTTCCATTACCGACGGCCAGATTTTCCTTGAATCGAACTTATTTAACTCCGGAGTTCGCCCGGCTATTAACGTCGGAATATCGGTTTCGCGTGTGGGCGGAAATGCACAGATCAAATCGATGAAAAAGATTGCCGGTACGCTGAAACTCGATCAGGCACAGTTCCGCGAACTGGAAGCCTTCTCAAAATTTGGTTCCGATCTGGATGCGGCTACCATGCGCGTTCTGGATAAAGGACGCAAAAACGTTGAGATTCTGAAGCAGCAGCAATATGCTCCGCTGAAAATCGAACACCAGGTTGCAATTATCTATTGCGGAGTAAAAGAGTTGCTTCGCAGCGTGCCTGTCGAAAAAGTAAAGGCATTTGAACGCGACTTTCTGGAGCTGATGGAAATGAAATATCGTGCTGTGCTGGATAAACTGAAGGCCGGCATATTGTCTGACAACGAAACTCAGGTAATTGAGAAAGCAGCTGCCGAAGTTGCTGAAAGGTACTCGGAATAAACACTTACGCAACTGAAAACTCATTGATTGATTTGTAATGGCCAATTTAAAAGAAATACGGACCCGGATAACATCGGTGAAAACCACAAGGCAGGTAACCAGCGCCATGAAAATGGTTTCGGCTGCCAAGCTGAAGAAGGCACAGGATGCGATTTTGCAGATTCGTCCGTATGCCGAAAAACTTTCGGAATTACTCTCTTCATTAAGCGCTTCGCTTGAAAATTCAGAGAATTCGGTATATACCGTTCAGCGTAACCCGGAAAAAGTGCTGATTGTGGTCATCAGTTCGAACCGAGGCCTTTGTGGCGGATTCAATTCGTACATCACCAAAACCGCTATGGTATTGGCTAAAACCAAATACGGCAAACAGCTGAAAGCCGGAAACCTCGACTTTGTGGTCGTTGGCAAACAAGCCGGAAAAATTCTGAATTCATACAACTTCAGGGTTGCCGAAGATAAAAATCATTTGTTTGATGACCTGACTTTTGATAACGTGACCGGATTTACCTTATCGCTGATGGCTGATTTTGTAAATGGAAAATACGACCGGATAGAGTTGGTGTATAACAAATTTATAAATGCAGCAGTTCAGGAACAGTCAGCAGAACAGTTTTTACCGGTTTTGCCCGCCGAATCTGATACCTGGAATCAGGGTAATCTTGATTATATTTTCGAGCCATCGCTGGAGTCGATTGTTGAAGAACTGATTCCGAGATCGTTGAAAATACAACTTTACAAAGCGTTGCTCGATTCGCACGCAGCCGAGCACGGAGCCCGAATGACTGCCATGCACAAGGCAACTGATAATGCCACCGATTTAATTAACGAACTGACTCTGACGTTTAACAAAGCCCGTCAGGCGGCTATCACCAATGCCATTCTGGAGGTAACCAACGGGGCCGAAGCGTTGAACGGATAATTGATTTTTTAATATAACGCTAAAGAGGTTGTCTCAAATCTGAAACAGGTTTTGTGGCAGCCTCTTCTGGTTAAAAACAGGTTGGTATCTAAAACTCATCATCAAAGCCGGAATGAAGACCTTACAGCCTGATCATTCTTCGGTTCCGGGCATTAAATCCGACAATTTCAGTATAGCCAATCTGGCTGAGCAGATAAACGGCGCTTTCATAATGGCGGGCTATTTGAACGGCCCGGTGAGCATCTGAACTTAATGTCACCGGAACATGGTATCTGTAACACATCTCAAGCAATCTGGGCCCGGGAGTGTACTCAGCACACGGACGATCCATACCTCCCGTATTCAGTTCAACCACCAGATTGTAGTCCCTGATGATTTTGATCGTATCCTCAAAAAGTTTATCCTGATTTGACTCCGGATAAACTCTAAACTTCTTAATAATATCCAGATGGCCAATCACATCAAACAACCCTGACTGAGCGGCTTGCTGAACCAGCGAAAAGTATTTTTCATAAAGCTTGTCGTTCGACCATTTTCCGTACAACGATTGGTCGGTATCAAAATTCCAGTCTCCAATAAAATGCACTGATCCGATGACATAATCGACCGGGATACTCTCAATTACCTGTTTCAGTTCTTCTTCCCTTCCGGGAAAATAATCAACTTCAATGCCATATCTGATTTTAATCTGGTCCTGGTACTTGGACTTCAGATCGAAAATCTGTTCAGTCATCACCGGAATATCTTCCAGCCGAATGGCCCAATCAACCGGTTTCAGGCAAACGTGGTCGGTAAAACCAATTTCATCCAAACCTTTTGAAATAGCAGTCCAAACCATCTCCTCGTACGTATCCTGACCATCGGACAGAATTGAATGCATATGATAATCAACCATTCCAACCATAACTACTTTATTTCTTTTATTTTAATATTCCTGAACTGGGCGAGCCCGCCATGATCTTGCAATCCGATATTTCCTTTTTTGGCCATTCCGTAATACGGATAATCTTTCCACTTTCCGTTCTCTTTGCGGGTTTTCCAATCGGCATCCCACAAGTAGAAATCAACCACTTTTATGCCGTTCAGGTAATGTTGTACGTGCGCACCATCCACAATGATGCGGGTCTGGTTCCATTCTTTCAAGTCTTTAACCACGGCATTTTTTGGAGCATGCATCCCGTAGTTGGCTCCCGAGTATTGATCATCGCGCAATTTTTCAGGCCATCCTTTATCGTCGATCAACTGGTATTCTGAGCCCGATTCGTATATCGCTTTTCCTATTCTTTCATTCACGTGGTAAAAAATTCCACTGTTGCTTCTCGGCCCGACTTTCCATTCAAGGTACAGTTCAAAGTTCTGGAATTTTCCTCTGGTAATAATATCACCTCCATGATCGCTTCCGACTCCAGAATTGTTTAAAACTCCGTCAACAACTTTCCAGCCGGTTACCCCTTTTCCCTGAAAAGTCTTCCATCCCGCAAGATCCTTCCCGTTGAATAACAAATGCCAGCCTTCCTTCTTTTCACTTTCCGTCAATGTATTAATCTGGACATTCTGAGCGCCCGCCGCTACAAATAAAGCTATTCCCAAAAACAGCGTTGTAATTCTTCTCATAGACAACGATTTAAGATAAATCTTCCGGTGCATAAGATAATTTTGAAAGTTTTGAATCAACTTCAGATTTTCACCCGATTCATCGATTAAATATCTTCTGAAATTATCAACTTAAAACGAAATGATCAAGGTTGTATGTTTTGATTTTAAAAATAACTCTCCAAATTAATTGTCCCTTTTATAAAATCGTAAATTTAAACAATGGAATCAAAATCTGTTCATCAAATTAAAGGAGCCAAATGGATCATCGGAATGATCCATGTTCAGGCATTGCCCGGAA
>JAEUSS010000630.1 GCA_016788685.1 Prolixibacteraceae bacterium
TTGCTTTCAACACGCAAGCAAGGTTTGCAGTTAACCGGGATGAAAGAATACCATGTGCCGGGAGCTTTTGAATTTTACGAAGATTTGTCGTTCATATACGGCTACGGTGTTCATGTGGGGTTTGAGTCATGGCACGTTGTCCGCTATGTCAACAATTATCCGTACAGCAATTCGTATGTCGAACGCAAAACGGGCCCCATCGCCGGACTTGACGGGCTCGCAGCTGTTGAATATACCATTCCGCAGATTCCGCTGGTGGTTGGCATCGAAGTTAAACCCTATTTCAATCTTTTCGGAAAAGACTTCTTCCAGCTCCAGCCCTTCGATTTTGCCTTCACGGTAAAGTATACATTTTAATTTTTGTTCAGGGATTGAGGAATAATCCGTCAGTTTAAGAAGTCAGAACAGCAATGATCAATCCGGTAACTCCGGAACAGACACTTCATTTCTTTTTTTTAGAAAACAGAAAACAATTAAATAATTTAAAATGAAAAAGTTAACACTCTTAATTTTCCTTGGGTTAGGTTTTGTGCTGGCGTCAGCCCAGGACAACAACAACAACGAACAGATTTCTACCGTCTTTTCAAAAGACCGCCGGAACGGTGGTTACGGAGCGCTTTCGTTCAGTTACACCCAGATTGACGGCAAAGATGCCTTTATGGCCGGTGCCCGCGGTTCATGGATTATCGACCACTCGTTTGCCATCGGATTGGGTGGTTGCGGTTTTGTCAACGATATTAATTACCGTAACCTGAATAACAACGACCTGGATAATAACCTGGCCGGCGGATACGGCGGTATTTATCTCGAACCGATTGTTGCACCGCGATTGCCCGTACACCTCTCCTTTCCGGTTCTGTTTGGGGTTGGCGGCATTACCAGTATTGAAGATGACCGCAACTGGGACGATTGGGTCTTCAATGATTCGAGAGACGATGTTTTCCTGGTTTTTGAGCCAGCTGTTGAACTCGAATTTAACATGACCCGCCATTTTCGGCTGGCCGGATCGATTGGATACCGGTTTACCTCCAAGGTGGATATAAGCAATGTTAATCCGGATATTCTGGAAGGCACCAACTTTGGTATTGTCATGAAATTTGGCAAATTCTAGAAAAAACTCGTTTATCGGATCGCTTTGTTCCGACAAGTTCGAAGCGAGCAACTGGCAGATTGGGATCTGAATTCTATGGGGTCCGGGTTTCACATCGAGTGAAACCCGGACTTTTTTACATTAGTATGGTAAAGAGCCGTCTGTGAAATTTGTGATTTGCGCTGAAAGTCGGGGAATTCATCTATTTTTGTCGCACAGAAAAGAACTAATGGAAATCACAGAAATTTTAGTCATCATTCGCAAAATTGTGCGTTCAATCAATCTTGAATCTAAAAAGATTCAGAAAGAACATGGAGTTACCATTCCTCAGGTTCTGTGTCTGAGCTATTTGAACAGTTCTGCAAATTTTCAATCGACACAAGGTGATATCCGTAAATTTCTGAATCTTAATTCGAGTACGACAAGCGGAATTATTGACAGGCTGGAAGATAAAGGCTTTCTGGCCAGACTGCCCCGGCAAGGCGATAAGCGGGTCGTCAACATAGCCCTGACCTCCAAAGGATCCGCCCTTTTAAAAGAGATTCCCGCACTGCTGCATGAGAAGCTTTCGGAGAAGTTGCAATTACTACCTAGTAATAAGCTTATGGAAATTCAGGAAAGCCTGCATACGCTGGTTTTGCTGCTTAATATCGAACAACTTGAAGCATCTCCGGTTATAACGATGGAAGAGCCTATGCAGGAAAACTCAGGGGATAAATAATTACCTGCGGGCATTTTATATTTATTTCTTTTCGGTACAAATTCAGGCACCATTCGTTTTTTTTGAACTTTATTCCTTCTTTTCAAATTGATAGTAATCAAACTAATAGAGTCAATATCAGGCTTGAATAGTCTTGTAATATTATGTAATATTTTGGTTTTCGGATTTTAAAACCCTAAATTTGTTCCTATTGAAACAATCTGACGGTTTATGGTTATTTTTAATGATACACAACAAGCACTCGCAAGCAGAATCAATTCAAAATCCACAATTTCAAATTGGCAGGACTGGAAATGGCAGCTTAAAAACACCATCCGGACTATCGGCCAGTTTTCAAAACTGACCGGAATCAAATTTCCTGACGAAGAAAGATCGCAGTTGAAATCTACGCTGGACAAGTTTCCGCTGGCAATTACTCCATCTTACGCTTCGCTGATATCGAAAGAGAATTTCAGAAATGACCCGGTTTTCAGACAATCGTTCGCCAATGTGAATGAGTTGATTGTCAGGAATAATGAACTTGAAGACCCGCTTTCTGAGGAAAAGGACAGTCCGGTTGAAGGAATAACTCATCGCTATCCGGATCGTGTATTGTTTCATGTAAGCAATATTTGTTCGATGTATTGTCGCCATTGTACCCGTAAGCGGAAGGTCGGAGATATTGATTTTATTCCCGGCAGCGAACAACTTATTAAGGGAATTGAATACATCAGGAGTAAGCCCCAGATCAGGGATGTCTTGCTTTCCGGAGGAGATCCGTTAATGCTTTCGGACAGCCAGATTGATTGGCTGCTGAGCGAAATTACAGCCATTCCGCATGTGGAAATCGTTCGTATAGGAACACGAATGCCCGTTGTATTGCCTTACCGGATTACAGACGAACTGATTGCTGTCCTGAAAAAATATCAGCCGTTGTGGATTAATACACATTTTAATCATCCCAGGGAAATGACGGCTTCAGCAAAAGAGGCTTTGCGAAAGCTTGCTGACGGAGGCTTTCCGCTGGGTAATCAGACCGTATTGCTGGCCGGTGTGAACGACTGCCCGAGAATCATAAAGAAACTGGTACATAGCCTGGTTCAGAACCGCGTGCGCCCCTACTACCTGTATCAGTGCGATCTCTCGGAAGGATTGTCACATTTCAGGACTCCGGTTGGAAAAGGAATTGAAATTATGGAAAGCCTGATCGGGCATACGACCGGATTTGCCGTACCAACTTATGTGATTGATGCTCCGGGAGGCGGAGGAAAGATACCGGTTATGCCCAATTATATTATTTCGTGGTCGACTCATAAAGTTATTCTGCGTAACTACGAGGGCGTTATTACTTCCTACCAGGAACCCGATCGCTACGAAAACAACTTCTGTAACGGAAACTGTGAAGATTGCAGCCTTGAATTAAATGTTCAGGAAAGTGACGAGATTGAATCGATCGGTATTGAAAAATTACTCTCGGATGCCAATGACTCGATTTCGTTGATCCCGGAAAATAATGAACGGTACAACAGAAGGGAAGAATAAGGCATGGATCGTATCGAAGAAACAGGACATTCATTGATTCAGCATGGGTCGTTCAATAACCGGATTTATATACTGAAGTACGACAGACGTGATCAGTCGGATTTGATTGGCCGACTCGATGATCTGGCATACAAAAATGCTTATACCAAGATTGTTGCGAAAGTTCCGGCATCGGTGCAACCTTTGTTTCTGAT
>JAEUSS010000023.1 GCA_016788685.1 Prolixibacteraceae bacterium
GCATATTTTCTTAACTTTGTAGTCCAATTAGTTATCACATGGCTCTTACAAAATTAACAAATACCAAAGGAAGTATATTCTCCACCCTCAACAAACTAGTCACAGAAACTGGTGCAATTGATCTGGCTTTAGGAAAGACGGATTTTCCGTGTCCTGAAAAATTGGCTGATATGGCCGCAACCTACATCCGGTCGGGTTACAACAACTACGCACCACATGAAGGGATCAGCGAATTGCGCAAGGTTATTTCTGACCGTGTTATGCGTTTGTACAACCATTTGTACAATCCGGAAACTGAGATCACCATCACCGCCGGTCACAACCAGGCGATTATGACAGCCATCAGCACGACCATAAAAGATGAAGACGAGGTTATTATTTTTGAGCCGGCCTACGAATCTTATGCACCTGCAGTTTCCATTAATGGCGGACGCCCGGTATACGTAGCTCTCAAACAACCCAATTTTCACATCGATTGGGAAGAAGTGAGAAAGATGATTACTTCCAAAACACGGATGATCATTATTAACTCGCCTCACAATCCGACCGGTGCTGTTTTGTCCGATTCTGATCTGATACAGTTACAGCATTTGACTAACGGAACGAATATCGTGATCTTGAGTGACGAGATTTACGGGTCGATCGTATTTGATAACAACACCCATCAGAGTGTTTCAAGGTATTCGAAGCTGGCCGACCGTAGTTTCATCGTGTCCTCTTTTGGCCCGGTTTTCAATATCAATGGCTGGGGGCTTGCCTACATTCTGGCACCTGAAAAACTGATGAATGAATTCCGAAGAATTCACCAGTTCCAGATATACAATGTTAATACACCACTTCAGTATGCTTTGTCGGAATATCTGCAAACAGATGATTCGTGGAAAGATATCTCGGAAATGTACCAGGGCAAACGCAACTATTTCAACCGTTTGCTGGGCGACAGCCTGTTCAAGGTTGTGCCTGCACAGGGAAGTTATTTTGAAATCCTGGATTATTCCAATATATCAGATGAATCTGATATTGACTTTACTTTCCGGTTAGCCAGTGAATACGGGGTCGCCGTGGCACCGGTATCGGCATTCCTGCACGAAAAGAACAAACTGAAAATGGTTCGTATTTGTTTTGCAAAAAATCATGAAACACTTGAAAAAGCAGCAGAACGACTGCAACTCGTTCCCTCATTAAAGTAAACAAGCTCCTTTTTCGGGAGAAAAAGCCGGACAGACGAATCTCAGTTCTCTGTCCGGCTTTCTCATTCATAGCAGGGAACAAAAAAAGGAGATATCATCCGATATCTCCTTCCCTTAAACATTTCAATTTTCTTATTTTTTAATCAGCAACCAACTGTCGGCGTATTTCGGATAATCAACCCTGATTCTCTGAACACGGCTTCTGGCGGCAGCTTCATCGTTGAATGAGTCAACACAAACACGGTAGTAACCGGTTTCGCTGTGCAAAACAATTGGTTTAAAGCCTTTCTGCACCAATTCCTGTTTAAATCTTCCGGCATTTTCGTTGCTGCTAAAGCTTCCGACAATTACGAAGTAGCTTTTGTTTCCGTACACGGCCTGATCTTCAGAAGACATCGTGAAATTTTCACTTCGCATGGAAACGGCTTTGTCAGTAGCATACATGTTATCCGAAACCGGGTTTTCGCGAACTGTAGTTTTAGGTGCGGGTACTGAAAACACTTTAGCTTCAGTGCTGGTTTCTGTTTGAGGAGCTACCGCTTCGCTTTGTTTTGATGATTTAAAGACTTTACATCCGCTTGTAAGCAGAGCTAACGAAAAAGCAACTAAGATGATTCTTTTCATGGTATTTACGAGTTAAATTTGAATACAAAATTACTAAAGATCACACACGGATTAATCAAAACCATGTAGATCAGCTAATTATTTATCAACAACGTGGTGTTAAGTCGGCAACAACTCCTGTTAATATTTCTGCCGGATCTCCACAATAAATCACGCAGACACCAACTGCCTGATCAAAAATTGAGCATTTTCCTCAGAAAACGCTGACCTTTCACTGACCTGTAAAAACTGGATTGCCTGATGGCCCTCATCCGGGTGTCATAGCCCTCTGAAAACATAAGCACCCAAGGTCCTTTACCTTTTGTCGGAGCAATCTGGTTCTGATTATGCATCTCAAGCACTTTCTCAAGATCATCGAAATAGCCGTAATAAAAGTCACCAGATTCCTGAGAATAAATCACGTAAGAATAAAACTTCATTGTTATTTTTTAATTTGCAGGAAACCAGCATCATATTACAAACTCAGATTTTTAATAAAAACCTGATGCGCCGTTCCTCAAACGCAAAAATAGAAAAAAGCTGGCTGAAACAGGCATTTTATTCCAGGCAATCTTTTAATCCTGATTATTCTGCCGGACTTCCCGTTTTAAACATGAACGAAATTCAACCACGAACTATTGCCCTGATAGTCTTCAACAACCAAAGTATTGTTCGGATGTTTAAAACTGCTCATCAGCGAAACGATTTCCTGATTAAGCATCTTCAAACCATTATCAATCAGATCATTTCTAAAACCTTTTTCGCCCAGGTTAATCACCATTTCAAAAGAGACGATCCGGCCCAGTACCTGCCCCAACTCAACCATCTTCCGTTGAGAGATGTTGGTATCTAATTCAAAATCAAGCAAATCCTTCAAAAACAAAGCCGATTTAGAGGTCAGGTTAAACCCTTTCAGGAACTGGAATAAATTACTTTCCTTCGTCTTTTTCATCATTTTTACCAGACTGTCGGTAATCTGGGTGTATAAAATATCGTTCGATCCTTCAAATATCTGGAAAGGACGGCTGTCGGTAATGCCTCTTCCGGCGATGTGATTCAGCTTGTATGCCTGCGCTCCCACCAGCTGAGTAGCTGACTGAGCCGCATCCTGCATCAGGTCGGTTACCACGCTCTTCACCGAATTTGCTTCGAAGCCATGGGGAGACAGATCGTTTTCGATACCTGCCTTTTCGCTGCTGTTAACACACATGGCCGAGCAAATGGTATATGAAGCCTGAAGCTTTGCCAGTCTTTGCTGAACCTGATCGTAAGTAAAGAGTGTTCTCCCGCCGATTTCCCGCTTATTGATATGTGCAATCGACTCGTCAAGTAATCGCTGAATAAAACCCATTGCCATACCGGGAAATTGCATCCGGCTGCGGTGCAGCAAGTCAAGCATCATTTTTACGCCGGTAGTTTCGGGTATCAGCCTTTGCAACTTCGGAATCCGAACGTCCAGCCGGTTTCTTCCGTAAGGAATCTGGTACAACCCCAGGTTCTCGTAAAATTCTTCAACCACAATCTGCTGGTCGGCGCTGTTTACATCGCAGATAAAAAAATCGATGTCTCTTTTCAAGTCACCCGACAGACTTCGTTCACGGGCGGTAAGCAGCCAGTATTCGGCCCAGCCGGTCAGTCCGGCCCAATGTTTGGTTCCCTGAACGTGGTATTTTCCGTCTTTTTCGGTAAACGAGGTTTGCATACCGAGTGCATCACTGCCAAAATCGGGTTCGGTGATCATCAGCCCTCCCATATTCTGATCATTCAGAAAACGATCGAAAATCGGATATTTAGCGTCTTCCTGTGCATATTTAGCTACCGGCTGCAGAAAAAGAGCCGAATTAATACCAAAGGTGAGCGACAGAGCCAACGACTCATACGATGCTGCAGCAAGCAAGGCAATATTTTCTTCCATGTGGCAGCCGCGCCCGCCATATTCCGACGGAATCCCTACTGCCAAGGGGTTTAAGCTCATGATTTCCCGCATTACGAACGGCGGCATTCCACGCTTGGTTGCCATCTGGTCGATGTCTGCCCGGACATGAAAAACGTGTTTCATTTTTGCTTTTAAATTATCCAGGAATAACCCGAATGGCAGACTCTGAATATTCAATCTCGTCATTGGTTCTTCAACATTAATTTTTACCTGATTCATCAATTTTTAAGTATTTGTTACTGAAAATTATCCCGACATGGCGGGAAACGAACAAAATCTGTTTCTTATTTGGAAAAGATAACATCTGACCGGTGTGAATGTTCTGAGTTAGGCTGTTCCGGAGAAAAAAAACAAAGCTTCGGGCACATCGCAAACCAGCGAAATACCGTCTTCGGGCATAAAAAAAAATGATTCGAATTCGGGCAAAGTCCCCCCGGGCCTATTTATTACGGAGTTTTCCATTTTATTCATCAGAAAAAAACTTTGCCTCCGGAAATGTTGTAATTTTAAAAACTGATCCTATACTTATATTCCAAAATCAAGGAAAATGAAGAAGAAGAAATCGAATAAACTCTTGCCCTTTGGTGTCGCACTGTTGGTAGTTATTATCATTGTTCTGGTTGCCGGAAAGAAAATGGGTTGGTTTGGAAAGGAATTTCAGATCAATGTTGCAACCAAAATTGTCGAAAGTAAAACCATCACCGAACTGATCACGGCAAATGGAAAAGTTCAGCCCGAAACCGAAGTAAAAATCAGTCCGGACGTTTCAGGTGAGATTATCGATTTACAGATTCAGGAAGGCGATGAAGTTAAAAAAGGCCAGCTTCTGCTGGTTATCAAACCCGATATTTACATCCAGTCGTATAACAGGGCGCAAGCGAGTCTAAGCTCATCACAGGCGCGTCTTGCCCAGGCCGAAGCCCGTCTGATTGAAAGTGAGATGGCCTACAAACGTTCAGGTTCGCTGTTTAAACAAGAGGCCATTCCGGTCTCCGATTACGAAACCGCACAAGCCTCGTTTAAGGTCGCACAAGCTGAAGTAAAAGCTGCCCAGTTTGCGGTTAAATCAGCCGAAGCATCGGTTGCCGAAGCCCAGGAACAACTGGTAAAGACCAAAATCTACGCCCCGATGGACGGGACCGTATCGCGCCTCAATGTTGAAAAAGGGGAACGTGTGGTTGGAACCAACATGTATGCCGGTACCGAGATGCTCGTTATTGCCAACCTTCACCTGATGGAAGTTAAAGTGGATGTGAATGAAAATGATATTGTCAGGGTTAATTTAAACGACACAGCCCTGGTTGAAGTGGATGCCTACATGGGCCGAAAGTTCAAGGGAATTGTAACCGAAATTGCCAACTCGGCCAATGTAACCGGTGGTTCTACTGATCAGGTCACCAACTTCGATGTAAAAATTCTGCTACTCGAAGATTCGTATAAAGACCTTGTTGATGCCGTTAGTGGCAAGCTGTATCCGTTCCGGCCGGGAATGTCGGCAACGGTCGATATCCAGACTGAAACCCGCCCAAACGTAATCTCTGTTCCAATTCAGGCCGTAACAACCCGATCGCTGAAAAACAATGTGCCCGAAGAAAACAAATCGGACACTGAAGCTACCGAAGAAGAAACCCAGGCTGTTACCCGACAAGGAAGTCAACCCAAGGAAGACGAAAAGATTGAAGTTGTATTTGTTTATCAGGACGGAAAAGTGAAAAAGCAAGCGGTAAAAACCGGAATCCAGGATAGTCAGAACATTGAAATTCTTGACGGCTTAAAAGCGGGTGATGAAATTGTTGTCGCGCCGTTCAACGCCATCAACAAGCTACTGAATGACAGCTCACTGGTTAAAAAAGTAGACGAAAAGGAACTTTTCAAACCTAAAAAATAAGGCTGAGAGGATTGTATAAAAATGAAACAAAAACCATTTCCTCCGTTGGAGCTTCTTCAGCTTGCATTCCTTTGCTGACGGGTAAATTTCCGGAACAACCGGCGCTGATTAATTTTACCGAGGGACTTTTTATTGGACTGTCAATCGTGTTAAATCTGTATTCAATTATTGTCCTGACGAAGAAAACCGAAAAGTCATAAATCCGGCTATTCTTTGGTCACGATTCCATAAAACAGGATATTCAGCATTTCGTCTACAGATCTCCGTAACTCTTCGTCAGAGAGGTTTTTCATAACAAACGGCACCTCAAATCCATGGAGTGCGGTAACAATGGTTTTAGCTGTCAGCTCGGGGTTTTGAATGGTAAAAGTACCTTTATCAATCCCTTCAAGCAACATGTTTTTCACCTGACCAACCTCCGCCTCAAAATGGTCAGTCCGAAGGCTGCTCACAAAATAAAGATTGTCCAGCAAGTCGTTTTTAATGGCTTCGTAATAATTGACGACCATCCTCAAAGTGTGCATCCGCACATAAATGTAGGTTTTCAGTTTTACTCTGGAGTCATCAATCTGATTAATTTGCTCTTCAATGGCCTTTTTCCTGATTTCAGCTTCCGCATCGATCACGGCTTTAAAAATCTCATCTTTACTTTTAAAGTAATAGTAAATGGTGCTTTTCCCTTTTCGGGATTCACGGGCAATATCGTCCAAGGTGGTTTTTTTATAACCATATCTGGCAAAAACCACCCGGGCCGCCTGTACCAACTGATCTCTTATTTCATCTTTACCTAAATTCAACGGACTGATCTCCATTATCTTGCCGATTAAAATTTGCGGATTCAAAGATAGCGGTAGTTTTCCTATTATTCAAGTAATCAGACCAGGAAGTCCGGTTAGTCGAAAAAACAATATAAAGTTAATCGTCTGTCAACCTGCACAAAACGAAATGGATTACTAAATTTGCTCCGCTGAATCAATAAAAATTAAAAGATGAATCCCGGATTGCTTACATTGACCGGAGCTGCCTTGTTTGGCTTTTCAGCATTGGCAGCTCAACCAAAACCAAATATCGTATACATCCTGGCTGACGATCTGGGCTACGGAGACCTCAGTTGTTACGGGCAGAAACGGTTCCGGACACCAAACATCGACAGGCTTGCCAGTCAGGGCATGCTGTTTACTCAGCATTATGCCGGGTGTACAGTTTGTGCTCCGTCACGTTCATCACTGATGACCGGCCAAACGACCGGCCATACGCCAATCCGGGGGAACAGGGAAGTTGAGCCGGAGGGTCAGTATCCACTGAAATCCGAAGCCTACACGGTTGCCGAGCTGCTGAAAGATGCCGGATACGTAACCGGAGCTTTCGGGAAATGGGGACTCGGATACCCCGGATCTGAAGGCGATCCCAATCAGCAGGGATTCGACGAGTTTTACGGATACAACTGCCAGGCTATGGCTCACAATTATTATCCCGGTCATTTATGGGACAACCAAACCAAAATCGTACTGGAAAATAATTCCGGCGACCGGTTTGGTAGTTATGCCCCGGCAATGATTCATCAGCGCGCTCTTCAGTTCATCGAAAAAAACAAGGAAAAACCCTTTTTCCTGTTTTACCCGAATATTATTCCTCATGCCGAGCTTCTGCTCCCCGAAGCAAACCTCGCCGAATTCAGGAATAAACTTTTGCCTGAAAAAAGTTTCAAAGGAGCTGAACCCGGATCTGCAGGTTTCCGCAAGGGCTCCTACGGCAGCCAGGCCGAAGCTCACGCTGCTTTTGCCGCCATGGTTACCCTGCTCGATACACAGGTGGGCGAAGTAGTCGCCAAACTGAAAGAGCTGGGACTCGATCAGAATACCATCATCATCTTCTCTTCCGACAACGGCCCGCACCTCGAAGGTGGCGCCGATCCGGAGTATTTTGACAGCAATGGCCCTTTTAAAGGCTGCAAACGCGACTTGTACGAAGGCGGAATCAGGGAGCCTATGATCGCGGCATGGCCGGGAAAAATCGCTGCAGGATCGGAAACCAGCCATGTTTCGGCATTCTGGGACGTGATGCCAACACTGGCGGATATTGCCGGAGCTAAAACACCTGAAAGAATTGACGGAATCTCTTTCCTGCCTGCCCTTCTGGGAAAACCGGGACAGAAAACACACAAAAGCCTGTATTGGGAATTTCACGAAAGCAACGGCAGGCAGGCAGTTCGCAAAGGCGACTGGAAGCTGGTCCGTTACCAGGTGTCGATTCCTGAAAAAGCGACAACCGAGTTGTACAATCTGAAAACAGATCCGGGCGAAACAACCAACCTGGCAAGTGCCAATCCGAAGATTGTAAAAGAAATGCTCGAAATCATGAAGAATTCCAGAACACCGTCGGAGGCATTTCCGTTTGGTCCGGAGAAAAAAACAGCAACCCGAAAACCGTAAGGTCTGCAATTATTCTCCCTGAGTTACCGCCTCTTTATTGGTTCTTCTTTCGCGTTTTTCTTCTACCCAGTAGTAAATAATCGGCAATACCAGTAAAGTAAGGAAGGTAGAAGTAATCAAGCCGCCAATAACTACGGTGGCCAGCGGCCGTTGTACTTCGGAACCGGGACCGGAATTAAATGCCATCGGGATAAACCCCAGACTGGCTACCAATGCCGTCATCAAAACAGGGCGCAGCCGGTCGGTAGCTCCGTCGATAATGGTTTTGCGCAGAGGCATTCCCTCTTTCCGAAGTTCGTTGATGTGATCGAGCAGTACGATACCGTTAAGCACTGCCACCCCAAACAAAGCCACAAAACCAATACTTGCCGAAACAGAGAGGTACATGCCACGCATCCAGAGCAGGAAAATCCCTCCGGAAAGCGCGAAGGGCAAATTGATCAGGATAATGACGGCGTACCGCATTTTTCCGAAGTTGAGATAAAGCAGACCGATAATGATAAACAGCGACAGGGGCACGACCAGCAACAAGTGATTCATCGCCCGCTTCTGGTTCTCGAATGTTCCGCCATATTCCAGGAAATAGCCGGGAGGGAGTTTCGCATGCTGAGCAATGGAAGCCTGCAAGTTTCCGACATAAGTCCCGATATCGATATTCTTAATGTTAATGCCCACAATGAGGCGCCGCCAGCCGTTTTCACGCTGAATTTCGCGCGGCCCTTCCTGCGCAACAATACGACTCACCCGCTTAATCGGAATAAATTCGCCGTTGGGCAGCGGAACCGGAATTTCCTGAATTTCCTGCAATTGTGAACGAAACTCTTCCGGATACCTGACCTGAATATCAAACCTGCGCTGACCTTCGTACAACTGGCCTGCAACTTGTCCTCCGATTCCGGCTTCGATCACCGATTGCACATCGTTCACGTTCAGGCCAAAAGAAGCCACTGCTTCGCGGTCAATTTCAATCGTCAGGTAGGGCTGCCCGATGGGCTGCTCAACAAAAAAGTTGGCTGTCCCGTTCATTCCTGAAACCATCTTCGAGATGTTGTCTCCGATTTGGTTCAGCTGATCCAGATCTTCACCGTAGATTTTAACAGCCAGATCAGATTTAACGCCGCTGGTCAGTTCATCCACGCGCATGGCGATGGGCTGGGTAAAATTGTAAGCCAGGCCTGGTTCGGTTCTCAGGAACGGTTCGATCCGGGTAATAATATCTTCCTTGGTCATGCCCTTCCGCCATTCTTCCTCAGGCTTCAACACAATCCATACATCAGTTTGGTGCACCCCCATCCAATCGTTGGCCAGGTCCGACCGCCCGGTCTTGGGAACTACGGTTTTAATTTCAGGAATATTCTCCATCAATTTTCCAGCCAGCCAGTTGGCATTATCCATCGACTCTTTCAGGGTTACCGAGGGCATTCTGACCTGTTCAACGAGTATCGAACCTTCATCGAGCTCAGGAAGGAACTCGGTACCGAGACGGCTCATCACAACCATCGACACCAGAAAAACCGCTCCGGCAGTTAACACAACAAACCACCGGCGTCCCAGGTATTTCTCCAGTCCCTGATTGTACCTTGGTTTTATCCAGTCGATCACATAATTCCTCCGCATTTTCACCCCTTTACGGAAGATGATGGATGAAATGGCCGGAACAAAGATCAGGGCGAGCAGCAACGAACCCAATACGGCCGCAGCCACTGTAATGGCCATCGGACGATACAAAATACCTTCCATACCGCTGAATGTCATAATCGGGACGTACACCATCAGTATGATCAGTACCCCAAAGAAGATGGGCCGGACAACTTGTTTAGCTGCCGCGACAATCAGATCGTCCGTATTTTCGCCTTTGTTCTTTTGCAAACGATGCACAATGTTCTCGACCATTACCACCGAACCATCGACAACCATCCCGAAGTCGATGGCACCCAGGCTCATCAGGTTGGCGGCCAACCCGAACTCACGCATGCCGATAAATGCAAAAAGCATCGAAAAGGGAATTACCATTGCCACAATCAAAGCTCCTGAAATTTCTCCCAGCAACAAAAGCAGCACCACAATAACCAGGAAACCACCTTCAACCAGGTTGGTTGAAATCGTTGCCGTTGTGCGGTCGATCAGGTCCGACTGATCGTAAAATTTCTCGATCTGTACACCTTCCGGAAGCGACTTATTGATTTCTGCAATTTTATCTTCAATATCCGAAATCACTTCGCGCCCGTTTCCTCCGCGAAGCATCATCACAATTCCGCTCACGATTTCACCTTTTCCGTCGCGGGTCACTCCGCCCTGCCGGATTTGAGTCCCCACAACCACATCGCCGATGTCTTTAATAAAAACCGGTTTGTTGTTGATGTTCCTCACAATAATATTCCGGATATCCTCCGCTTTGTTGATTTGTCCGTAACCACGGATGATATACTGTTCACGGTTGTGTTCCAGAAAGTTCCCGCCCGAAACACTGTTATTATTTGCGATTGCATCAGTAATTTCCTTGATCCCGATGCCGTAAGTGCGTATTTTTTCAGGAGAAATAACAACCTCGTATTGCTTCACAAACCCGCCAAACGAATTGATTTCGGTCACCCCTTTGACCACCTTCAGCTGCGGGGCAATCAGCCAGTCCTGGATTTCGCGCAGCTCGGTGAGCGACTTGTTTTCGCCGCTGACTGCATACTGGTAAATCTCTCCAAGAGCCGTTGAAATAGGCCCCAGCTGCGGCGACGACACATCGGGCGGTAAATCAGACGAAATAGACTGAAGCCGCTGACTGACCATCTGGCGTGCAAAATAAATATCGGTACCTTCATCAAACTCGATGGTTACAGCCGACAGACCAAACTGCGAGGTCGATCGTACCTGCTTTACATCGGGTAAACCGTTCATGGCCGTCTCAATCGGGTAACTGACCAGTTTCTCCACATCAAAGGGCGAATACCTCCCGGCCTTGGTGATGACCAAAACCTGAACCGGAGTGACATCGGGCAACGAATTGATGGGCAGGCGGATTAACGAAAAATAACCTCCCACCGCCATAAGAACAACCAGCGAAAGCGCAACAAACTTCTGACGGACACTGAATTGGATGATTTGATTGAGCATGATCGTTTTCGGTATGATATGATAATTTTGGATATAGCCTTTTTTTTAGTCAAGCCAGGAACGGATTTTCGGGAAACCTGGCATTCGTTCAACTTTATTCTTCAGCAATTTTATCAAAGCGCGAAAGTGCCTTCAGGCTGAAAATTTGTGTAACAGCCAATTTCTCGTTTTTGTCCAGCCCGCTTTTTACTACGGCATATTTGTCCCTGAATTCCTGAATATTTATCTTCCGTTTCTCGAAGGCCAGGTCGCCGATCTGTATAAAAACGACCGGGTCGTTTCCCTCGTAGGTCAGCGCCTCCATCGGAATGGCAATCACCTCTTTGCTCGAAGCTGTTTCAATCGACAAATGCAGGTTCTCGCCGGGCTTTGGCCAGCTATCGCTGGTTGGAAGCAGTACATTCACAATGACAGAACGATTGTTTTCATCCAATCCGGGGTTGATTGAAGTTACGACAGTATGCATGGCAAACTGATCGTTTTGCCGGCGCGAAATCTTAACGGAGTCGCCCGGACTGATAAAACGTGCATCTTCCGGAGAAACGTAACCGCGCACAAGCACATGACTGATATCGAGAACACGGGCGAGCATCTGTAAAGCGTTGACCGATTGTCCTAACTCGACCGATCGCTGATCCATCATCCCGCGAATGGGCGAATGAATCTTAAGCGTCGGATCAATGCTTTCTGCCGTCCTGAAAGCGTTGATTTCCTGATCAGGCACACCAATTGCTTTTAATTTCGAAACGGCGGCAATGACCGATGTTTTTGCACGCTGATAATCAGACCGGGCACGGTCGAGTTCGCTCTTCGAACTGATCGTCTCTTCAACAAGCTGTTCGAGGCGTTTCAAGCGCGAAGTCTGAAAAGTTTCTTCTGAAACGGCCTGCAGAAATTCCGAAACCATATTCCCGAACTCGAGGCTCTCGATGCTGAAAAGCTCCTGCCCTATTCTGACGGGCTGTCCCTCCTGTACCGAAATCTTGCTGATCCGCCCGTCGATAGGCGTACTGATGATGCTGATGTGGTTAGGCGCCGGAAATACCACTCCCGGAACGGTAATGTTGTATTTTTGCATGCTGCTGGCAACCGGTATGGTCTGTATTTTTAGCTCTGCAGCTTCTTTTTCTGATAAGCGGATCAGGTTTTCAGCATTTACCCCCGAAATCGACGGGGGCGTGGCCGAACCGGTTTGTTCTTTTTGCACAGACTCGGTTCTGTTTCCGCAAGATGACATAACCAACATCAGCCCCCAAAAAAGGCTGACCATAACATTTTTGAATATTGGGTGAATAGGCTTCATGGAAAGACAGGTATTTCAGTATGATTGATAAACTAATAAATAAGCTCCAACCCGAGAAAACGCTCAAGTTCAACAAGCTGGATATAAAAATCGCGAAGGGCAGTAAGATAGCGCTGCTGACTGTTGAGGTAAATCTGCTGGGCGTTGATCAGGTTCAGCAAATCCACTTCGCCCAAGCGGTAGGCACTAAGGGTGAGCGACTGTAGTTTTTCGGCTTTGCTCCTGATGGTTTCGTCGTAGCGTTTTATTGTCGAACGGCTGACTTCGTAGCTGTGCCATGCGTGTTCAATTTGCTCTTTCACTCCCGACCGGATTTCTTTTTGCTTCCACTGAATTTCCTCCTGCCGGGCCAGGTTCATCCTGATTTTGCCTTTTTGCTCCAGCGGATACCAGACCGGGAAACTCAAGCCTACTTCAAATCCGTTAAAATTGTATCCCGTTCCGTAATCCTGCTTGTACAGGTTGAACCGGATATCGGGCAGGATGTTGCTTTTGGCTTCTTTCAGGAAATAGCCCGATGCCTTCAATTCCCTTTCCGATGATTGGTAAGAAGGTTGTTCTGTTAAAACCGACAATGCCGTGACCTGTGAAATCTCCACATCCCTGGTTTGCAGCGTATCCATAAAGGTAATCGTGTATTTCTGATTTTCGGGCGGCAATCCCATCAGGAAAAAAAGTGAATAACGTGCCTGATGCAACTGACTGCGGGCATTATCGATGTCGTTGTTCGCTTCGGCCACCTGCAATTCGGCTTTAGTTAAATCCATGCCGTTTCCCATGCCGGTTTCGAACTGGGTATAAACCGCATTGTACAATTCGGTAGCCAGTTTCAATTGCTGGTCGCGCAGTTTCTGAAGATGAAGCGCATAAATCACCTCAATGTAGCGCGCCTTGACCGCTGACTTCACTTTTCGCTCTTCCTCCTGAATGCTGAATTCCATCGCTTTTTCTTCTTCCCTGAGCGCTTTGATGCGGTAGGAAGTCGTCAAAGGAAAGTCGACCGATTGTGAAACAGAGATTCGCTGTTCCTGAAACGGATCAGCAGCTTTATGGCTGATCCCTTCTTTCATATAACTGATTTCAGGAGCAGAAACGCCGGTCAGCGTGCGCCACTCGGCTTTTTTTTGGTTCAGTTGCGAACGCATCTGGTTGATCTGAGCATTGTTCTGAATGGCCTGACCAACAGCATCAGCAACGGTAAGAAGCTGTGCTTGAGCAGAACACACTCCTCCTGAAAAAAATATCAGGAGCATAATTTTGGGTAAAAAGCTCATCGGTTTTGGTTTTTTGGAAGATGCACAAAAGTTAATAAAAATAGTTTTGAAAACTGCCGGAAAGCTCTTCAAATTATTCGGATTGAAAATTGACAGTTAAACTTTTTAAGATTTCTGCGACATAAAATCGCGAACTGCAATTGATTAAGCAAAACCTTTATCTTTGCGCCTTCAAAAAAAACAGGACAGAATGATTTCAGTAGACGGAATTACAGTGGAATTTGGCGGATCGGCGCTCTTCTCGGACATCTCTTTTGTGATTAACGAAAAAGACCGCATTGCCCTCATGGGAAAAAACGGAGCAGGAAAATCAACGCTGCTGAAGGTAATTGCAGGTGAACGGACGCCCAATAAAGGAAGGATATCGGCACCTAAAGACGCGGTTATCGCTTACCTTCCCCAGCACTTATTAACCGAAGATAACCGGACTGTTTTTGAAGAAACATCTCAGGCCTTTGCCCGCATTTTTGATATGGAACGCGAAATTGCGGCGATGAATGAAGAACTGGCCACCCGTACCGACTACGAATCGGACTACTACGCCAACCTGATTGAACGCGTTTCGACGCTGAGCGAAAAATATTATTCAATTGAAGAAATCAACTTTGACGCTGAAGTTGAGAAAATCCTGCTTGGATTGGGTTTTGTGCGCGAAGACTTTACCCGTCCGACCAGCGAATTTAGCGGAGGATGGCGCATGCGCATCGAACTGGCCAAAATCCTGCTGCAAAAACCTGATCTGATTCTGCTGGATGAGCCTACCAACCACATGGATATCGAATCGATTCAGTGGCTCGAAGATTTCCTGATCAACAGCGCCAAAGCGGTGATTGTCATTTCGCACGACCGGGCCTTTATCGACAACATTACTACGCGCACCGTCGAAGTTACGATGGGCCGCATTTACGATTATAAAGTCAACTATTCCAAATACCTCGAACTGCGCAAAGAGCGTCGGGAACAACAACAGAAGGCTTTCGACGAACAACAGAAGTTCATTGCCGAAACCACTGAATTTATCGAACGTTTCAAAGGGACGTATTCAAAAACCCTTCAGGTTCAGTCGCGGGTAAAAATGCTTGAAAAACTGGAGCTGGTTGAAGTTGATGAGGAAGACACCTCTGCCCTGCGCCTGAAATTTCCGCCATCGCCCCGCTCCGGAAACTACCCGGTAATACTGGAAGAAGTCGGTAAACGATATGGCGACCACCTGGTCTTCGGAAATGCTTCACTCACCCTCGAACGCGGCGAAAAAATCGCATTTGTCGGAAAAAACGGAGAAGGGAAATCGACCCTGGTGAAGGCGATCATGAATGAAATCGATCACGACGGGAAACTCACCCTGGGGCACAATACCATGATCGGCTATTTCGCTCAGAACCAAGCCTCGCTCCTTGACGAAGAACTAACTGTTTTCCAGACCATCGACGATGTGGCTGTGGGCGACATCCGGACCAAAATCAAAGATATTCTGGGAGCATTCATGTTCAGCGGCGACAACATTTCCAAAAAGGTTAAAGTTCTTTCAGGAGGAGAGCGCACGCGACTGGCCATGATCAAATTGCTGCTCGAACCGGTAAACCTGCTCATTCTGGATGAGCCGACCAACCATCTC
This sequence comes from Prolixibacteraceae bacterium, assembly GCA_016788685.1. Classification (GTDB taxonomy): domain Bacteria; phylum Bacteroidota; class Bacteroidia; order Bacteroidales; family Prolixibacteraceae; genus Aquipluma. The sequence continues at coordinate 15,350 of JAEUSS010000023.1, forward strand.
GACATGCGCACCAAAGATATCCTGAAGAGCGCACTGAAAGATTTTGACGGCACACTGATCCTTGTTTCACACGACCGTGACTTCCTCGACGGACTGGTACATAAGGTTTATGAATTTGGCAACAAGCAGGTTAAAGAGCATTTGGGCGACATCAAAAGTTTCCTTCAGAAACGCAAACTGGAAAACCTTCGCGAAATCGAGAGGAAAAACAAGTAGAGAGGAATTGTTGCGGGTTACAGTTTCTTAACCCCGCAACCCGCAACACATCCTCAGTCCTTCTTCAGCATCGGGAATAGCCTCCTGATTTCTTCATCATTCGGATAGCGGCCGTATTCGCAGATTTCAAATGCTTCGACCGACTTTACCTGGTTGGCTTTGGAGCCATACCACTTGGCCAGGCTTGACTTTGCGGCATCGGAAACATCATCATTTCGCCATCCGGCCAGCCATTTCAGCCGATCAGCCTCCGTTTTGGGAACACTTTCCAAACGACCCGACAGCCACGGCAACCATTCGAAGAACTGCGACTGGTGTGCTGAAAGGGCGTAAATTTTCTGATCGAAAACACCGGTAATATCCACAACGATATCCGGAGAAAAAGGATTCGGCTTCTTAAACCCATCTTTGGTATACAGAAAAATCGGATTATTCTTCAAGGCAGGCGTTTCGGGCACAATATTCGGAACAATAACCAGAAAAGCTGCATCCTGAATAGCTATGGCCGTATTCCGGTGATCGGGATGATAATCGTAAGGCCTTGGCCCGATAACCACATCGGCTTTCCACTCCCGAATCAGCCGGATAAGTTCCAGCCTCAGGTCCAGATCGGGCATCAGTAGTCCGTCGTGATTGTCAAGTACTTTATAGGTAACCCCCATTCGTCTGCCGGCTTCTTCGGCTTCACTCTTCCTGATTTTCGCCAAGACATCTCCGCCTTTGTCAAAATGACCGGCATCGCCGTTTGTGGTCGACACAAACAGTACACGATGCCCCAGTTGCGAAAATCGGATTGCCGTTCCGCCGGCATCGATATCACAATCATCCGGATGGGCTCCAATAACTACAACATTAATTTTCTGGTCCTGAGCAGAAACCAAGTTTACCAGTGCGGCAAACAATATCAAAGCAAAAGATTTCCTAATCATAATATTCGGTTTATCAGTAATTAGTCACAATTGATCAACGGAATTTGGTCTGTTCCGTTTTTTGTTAAAAGAAGAAAATAATATGCAAACAAACCAGAGATTTTGGTCAATCTGAATATTTTAATTGAAAAAAAAGGGTTAACCGGTAAAAAAAGGGCATTCAGCGAAAAAAAAGTTTTTTTTGACTACCCTCTCCCTAAATTTGGTAACGAATTCAATTTTCATGCGTCTATTCAACTAAAACAATCAAAAAATGAAACGAAAACAGATTCAGCTTATCGGAATTTTCGCGGTCTTGAGTGTCCTCCTCTCTTCATGCTGGTATATAGGTCCTTCGGTAAAAGGAAACGGTAACGTGACCGAACAGGTGAGATCGGTTGACGAGTTTGACCAGATCAAAGTCAGCCGGGGAATGAATGTTTACATCACTCAGGGAAGCCCTGCCAAAGTGCTGGTTATTGCCGACAGCAATCTCCACGAGATTATCGAAACCAGGGCCGAAGGAGGTGTTTTGGTTGTTACCGCCACCGAAAACATCCGCTGGGCAAGAACGAAAAAGGTAATGGTCACCGTTGAGAAACTGGTCGGAGTTGAAACGACTTCAGGAGCCAATGTCTGGTCGCAGTCTCCAATCAGATCTGAAAACCTGGAACTAAAAGCCGGTTCCGGGGCTAATCTGACTCTGGAAGTGAAGAGCAGACACCTGAAAGCTGACTGCTCTTCGGGTGCAAACATCATCCTTTCAGGACTAGCCCAAGAAGCTGAACTGGAAACATCATCAGGAGCAAATCTGAAAGCTCAGGAACTGAAAGCCGATGCCTGCAGAATGCGCGCTTCGAGCGGTGGAAATGTAACCGCGACAGTTGTCGAGAAACTGGAGGCCAGAGCTTCAAGCGGCGGAAATATCACCTATCACGGCGAACCGGCAGAAACCAATATTGATAAGTCCTCGGGCGGAAACGTACATCGCAGATAACAAAAACAGATAACCCATCAAAAAAACAGAAAACATGAAAACTTTGAAAATTATTACATCCATCTTTTTTCTTACCACGTTTTTCCAGGCGGAAGCCCTTCTTGCCAGTCAGTCCGGCGGAAGCCGCCAAAAACGTGACATCACCGGATTTCACGCCATCTCGGTTACCGCCGGAATTGACCTTTACCTGACGCAGAAGAATACGGAGGAGGTTTTTGTCGAAGCCGAACCGGACATGTTGGACAAGATAATAACCAAGGTAGAAGGCGGAATCCTAAAAATCTACATGAAAGAAAAGTCGTGGTTTAACCTGAGCAGGAACAACGAGCCCCGCAAAGTATACGTTTCGTTTAAAACGCTTGACCGGCTTGATGCTTCGGCCGGAGCTGATATCAATTCGCAATCAACGCTGAAGTTCGACAAGCTGAAAGTGGAGGCCAGTAGCGGAGCTGACGTTACGCTCGAACTGGAAGCCCACGAACTGTATGTCGGTTCGAGCAGCGGTTCGGACATCAGGGTGAAAGGAAAATCAACAACGATTCAGGCGGACGCATCAAGCGGATCTGACATCAATGCCAGTGAACTGGAAGCCAAACAATGCCAGGCCAGCGTTTCAAGCGGATCTGACATCAGGGTGAATGTGACGGAAGTGCTCGATGCCAGCGCCAGCAGTGGCGGCGACATTATTTATTACGGGAATCCGAAAACTAAAAACATCAGCAAGTCAAGCGGCGGCGACATCCACGCCAAATAACGAAGCCCGAAAGGCTCACCTTTCACTACAAAAATCAGAGCCAACTCACTCTTATTCAGTTAGTTTAATTACTGACTCTGCATTTCTCATGTCCGACAGAAGCGCAAAGAATATATTCAGAGAACAGACCTGAAGCCATGCAGGTCAATCAATAACAATTATTTGAATCATAAAAACAGAAAACAATGAAAACAATGTTTAAAGTTAGCCTCGTGTGCACCCTGCTTATTATAGCCGCGCACACCACCTGGGCCTTGGGTAACCTGAAGGTCAACATCCTGCCCGTTTCAACCGGGAAAGTTATGGTTGCCATTTCGAGCCTGACAAACAGCAACCTGAAAATTACGGTTGAAGACCAGAAAAACCAGATTGTGTATTACAATGAAACTACCGAAGCCAAAGGCGACTATCGTAAAATCTATGATTTTTCGAAACTCGCCAACGGTTGCTACAAACTTTCAGTGGTCAGTAAAAACCTTACTTCCGAACGAGAATTTCAGATTAGTAAGAACGGCATAAAAGTCGGTGAAGAAAGAACCACTCTCGAGCCATTTTTCGGGTATAAAGGGGGCATCTTAAAATGCAGCTATCTGAACTTCTCCCATGAAAATGTGAAGATGCATCTTCTGGAGAATAACAGACTGATTTATACCAAAGAGATCGGGAGCAATTTCAGTATCAACGAAGCTCTTAACCTTTCGAAATTAGAAAGAGGTTATTATGATGTAGTTCTCTCGGCCGGAAAAAACGAATTTGCCTACCAGGTAGACATCCGGTAGCTGGTTTTGTACTCGTTTTGTTTAACCTTTCAGGGCACTGTCCTGAAAGGTCTTTTTATATCAGTTTGATTCCGCTGACCATCCTTCCGGTACTGATTCCGTCGCGGCGGGCCGAATAAAACAACTCGGTATGTTCGAAGGAACAAAGTCCCATCACTTCAATATTTTCCTCCGGAACACCTGACTCCAGCAACACTGTTTGGTTTGCTTCCCACAGATCAAAATACGCTCGCCCGGCATTCAGCGATGGTTTAAGTAAAGCCGACCAGTTACTGAATCCGGCTTTAACCGCATCAACCACTTCCGGTCCGACTTCATAGGCATGCATATGAATGGAAGGACCGATTCCGGCAAGAATATCAGACGGACGACAACCATATTTCTCGCCCATTTGCCGGACGGTTTTCGCAGCAATCTTCGACACTGTCCCGCGCCATCCGGCATGGACAGCAGCCACTACGCGCTTCTGCGGATCAAACAGCAAAACCGGCACGCAATCGGCCGTTTGAACACAAACAAACCATCCGGGCTCGTTGGTAATCAACGCATCTGTATCTGGAATGGTCGTATTCTGATTGCCGGAACCGGCAACTGCCACATGATCCGAATGTGTTTGCCTGGGAAAAATAAACTGGGTAGCATCCCAATCGCCCGAAACAGCCAGTTCTTTCCGGAATTCAAGATATTCTGACTCCTGATCGCCCGTAAACCGCGGCTTATCGCCCGACACCCAACCTTCGCGGGTCGTTACAAAATGTACTATATTTTTGTACTTTTTGAAACTTTCGAATTTGAATACCGAAAGTCTTCCCTGAATCATCTTTCTCATCGCGATTATAATTTGGCGCAATAATACTCAATTTTTCAGCAACTGGTTCATTTGGTTTTTATCCAGAATTTTGATGTAACGACGGTCAACATCAATCAGTCCTTCCTGAACCATTTCGCCCAGTGCGCGGGCAAGCGAGGGGCGGGTTACGCCAAACATTTCGGCCAGCTGCCCTTGCGATTGACTGATTTCAACGGTCTGTAACCGGTCTCCGGCCAGTTCGAGCAGGTAATGTGCAATTTTTTGCCTGATAGTTTTGAAGGACAAGAACTTCAGCTTTTGCGACAGAAACTGCGCCCGCGTAGAAATGGTATTCAGGTAGTTATTCAGGATGAGGGCATTCATCTGCAGCAATTTCACAAATTCTGTTTTCGGGATTGAAACCAATTGAGCATCTGAAGTAGCCGAAACGGTTACCGGAAAATGATTTTCTTTCCCGAACAAAAAAGCAGTGGCCAACGGCCAGGGGGCCGACATGTCTTCAATTTTGATGGTTTTGCCCGAGTAGTCGGTCATTTCGGCTTTTACACTGCCAGCCTGAATAATCAGCAAGCGGTCACAGCTATCGCCCGCATTTACAATCAGCTCGCCTTTCTGGTAAGATCTGACCTGATAATGGATTTGCTGAAAAAGATCTTTAAGCCCTTCAGGAGAAATACCCCTGAAAACGGGCGACTGGCAAAGTATTTCGGGTTGAATCATTTTTATTTTATTTATCCTTAAGATAAGCTCTAACTACCACATGACTTGAATTCAATGGCAAATACGTGGTTAAGAACAGACTATCGTTTCTTATCGAATAACTCCATTTCGTTAAATCCTTCTCTACACGTATAACAAGCGTATTCTTTTCCGAATAAAATTGAAATGGTGTTTTCACTGTCAACTCAGAGAACTGATATATTTTTTGATTACCAAGATTATCATTTTCAAATATAAGCGAATCTGTCCAAAGGGTAATTCCGTTATTCGCATCTCTTGTCGAATAACTTCTCATCCATTTACCCAGTATTCTTTGATCAAAAGACTTCCCTGTTATACTAAAATCATCAGGATCATCATTTCTCTTTTCGCATGATACCATTAATAATCCAAAACCCAGCAATACTAACAGCATTGTTTTCATATCGTATAAATTATTTAGGTTAATGCTGAAAAGATGCTTGTTTCGTCAATTTGGTTGCGCGTTCATTTCTCAACAACTGCATACCAAACAACTATATTTCAACAACACCCTATTGCATTCAGGTTTTTTCTTTGTTTGTAACATTCGTTACATTTCAGTCAACCAACCAGGCGTACTTTTGTTGCAGAAAAATACAAAAAATAGTAACCGAAAAGATGAACCAATCATTCATCAATCATAAATAACAAATCGAGATGATACGCGAAATTGTAAATATAAACGAAGACTTGTGTAACGGTTGTGGACTTTGTGTTCCGAACTGTCACGAAGGTGCACTGCAAATTATTGACGGCAAAGCCAGGCTCATTAGCGAGTTGATGTGTGATGGATTGGGAGCTTGTCTGGGCCATTGTCCTGAGGGAGCAATAACCATCGAAAAGCGTGAGGCGGATGAATATGATGAAGTGGTGGTTGTGAAGCAGATCATTCCAAAAGGGAAGAATACGATGGTTGCTCACCTCAAGCACCTGAAAGAACACGGCGAAACCGGTTTCCTAAAGCAAGCCGTCAGCTATCTGAAATTGCATGCTTCGGAAATTCCGTTCAGCGTTGACGCGGTGATTTCTGAAGTGCACAACACTAAAGTGGAATCATCGGGTGGCGGTTGTGCATCAGGCGGATGTCCAGGTTCGCGCGAAGTAAGCTTCGAGCCACAAAACCTGAAGTTTGCCGGTGCTTCGGCTGCTACGGAAGCACCGTCGGCATTGCGCCAGTGGCCGGTACAAATGCACCTGATCAACCCGGGCGGCGCTACTTTTCAGGGAACCGACCTGCTTTTGGCTGCCGACTGCGTGGCTTTCAGCATGGGGAATTTCCACTCTAAATTTTTAGCCGGAAAATCATTGGTCATTGCCTGCCCGAAACTCGATCAGGGCAAAGAAATATACGTAGAGAAAATTCGCCGCCTCATCGACGAAGCCCGGGTGAATACCATCACCATCATGATGATGGAGGTGCCATGCTGCGGAGGTTTATCTCAACTGGTTCAGATGGCAAAAGCTCAGGCATCGCGCAAAGTTCCGGTAAAGGAAATCATCGTCAGCATCAAAGGCGAAATTCTGGACGAAGCGTGGGTGTAAAACTTGTTTCGGGTTGCGAGATTCGGGTTACGGGTTTTCTTAACCCTGAAAGGGTGAGATCTGAATAGCCCGGAGCGAAACCCCGGGTAAAGAATTGCCCCAAGACCAATCGTCCGCGAGCAAATATTCGCCGAAGCGACAATCTGTTTTCGGACGAAAAAGTGAAAACCCAAACTCAAGAAAAATCAATTAAAAGTTTAATAATCAGTTGAGATACTGATCTGCAAAACGATGCAGACGGTCGTTCTCATGCAAAAAAATTAGCTATGAACATGTTTTGTTTTCAATGTCAGGAAGCAGCCAAAGGAATTGGTTGTACGGTAAAAGGTGTGTGCGGAAAAGACAGTGATGTGGCCAATCTTCAGGATACTCTGCTATTTGTGTTGAAAGGTGTTGCCGCCCTTAACAGCGAATTACGCAAAGCCGGTCTGGCCGAACCGAAGGTGAATAAAGTGATCTTCGACGGGCTGTTCAGCACCATTACCAATGCCAACTTTGATGAGGTGGCGTTCTCGATCCGTATCAAAAAAACACTGAAAGTTCGCGACGAACTGCGCGCTAAAGCCGAAGCCAACGGAATTACATTGCCGGCACACGAATCGGTTACATGGACTGCCGTAACCACCGAAGAATTTGAAGCCAAAGCGGCTGAAGTAGGCATTCTGAGCGAAAAGAACGAAGATATCCGCTCGCTGAAAGAGCTGATCATTTATGGGTTGAAAGGCTTGGCTGCCTATGCCGAACATGCCTACAACCTCAACTTCGAGAAAGAAGAAATTTATGCGTTCACGGAGCGCGCATTGGCAGCTACAACGCAGGATTTGTCGGTCGATGAATTGGTGGGCCTGACCCTCGAAACCGGAAAATTTGGCGTGGACGTAATGGCGTTGCTCGATCAGGCCAACACTTCAACCTACGGAAATCCGGAAATGACCAAAGTGAACATTGGCGTGCGCAAAAATCCGGCAATCCTCATTTCGGGTCACGATCTGAAAGATCTGGAAGACTTGCTGATCCAGACCGAAGGAACCGGCGTGGATGTTTACACCCACAGCGAAATGTTGCCCGCGAACTATTACCCGGCTTTCAAGAAATACAAACACCTGGCCGGAAACTACGGAAATGCCTGGTGGAAACAGAAAGAAGAGTTTGAAAGCTTCAACGGCCCGATCCTCTTCACCACCAACTGTATCGTTCCGCCAATGAAAGACGCATCGTATGCCGACCGTATTTATACAACCGGTGCATCAGGTTTGCCGGGAGCCGTGCACATTGCCGACCGCAAACCGGGCGAGATGAAAAACTTCCGCCCGATTATCGAACACGCTTTGATTTGCGGTGCTCCAACCGAAATTGAAACAGGCGAAATCATTGGTGGATTTGCCCACAACCAGGTTTTCGAACTCGCCGGACCAATTGTTGAAGCCGTAAAAACCGGAGCTATCCGCAAATTCTTTGTAATGGCTGGTTGCGATGGCCGTATGAAAGAGCGCGATTACTACACGCAGTTTGCCGAAAAACTTCCGAAAGACACCGTGATTTTAACAGCCGGTTGTGCCAAATACCGTTACAACAAACTGCCTTTGGGCGACATTAACGGCATTCCGCGTGTGATCGATGCCGGACAGTGCAACGACTCATACTCATTGGCTGTGGTTGCCCTGAAATTGAAAGAAATTTTCGAACTCGAAGATGTGAACCAGCTACCAATTGCCTACAACATTGCGTGGTACGAGCAAAAAGCGGTAATCGTGTTGCTGGCCCTGCTTTATCTGGGCGTGAAAAACATTCACCTCGGCCCGACATTGCCGGCATTCCTTTCGCCAAACGTGGCCAACGTACTGGTTCAGAATTTCGGAATTGCCGGAATCCAGTCGGTTGACGAAGATCTGAAACTGTTTCTTCAGACTGAAAAAGAATTGGAAGAAGAATTTGAAAAATAAGATGGGTTAAGTTTAGTTGGTTTGTTTAGGTTTAAGCCTCCTGATCGAAATGATCGGGAGGCTTTTTGTTTTATTCACATTGCCAAACACCTAATAATCAACACACAGTAAAAATATTTCAAAAAAAAACGAAAAATATTAGTACTATGTGTTGCATAGAACCATTTTTTATTTGTATGTTTGTAAAGCCAATAACAATGTAAGAGAAGGTAGAGTTTTAAAAAAAGTTCCTTGCAACTGTAACGAAAATGAAAACCGATCGTCTTACGACTAGAAAACAAGAGATCAGAAAACAAGAAAACGTGTTCAGAAAACAAAAACAGAAAACAGAAACAATTCAGAAAACAAAACTCAAAGCCATGAAAACAACAAACAATGCTCAGAAAACAGGAAACAGCAAATTTGAAAACCCCGCCAGCAAAACCGCAGCAGTAATCTTAAGCCTGGTTCTAATCAGTTTTACGGTTAGTGCAAACGGATTCTGGAAGCAACTTCTGGTGAATAACACCTTTGGAAAAATGGCTGTTTTAATGGTTGATCAGGAAAACAATGAACTGTTGGCTCATGCTGCTCCGGAACCGGCAGCACACACCCTGCAAGCTACCGGCATCTCCAATAACTTTTTCGTTGAAACAGCCAAAGAGAACAGCCTGAGCATCGAAAGCTGGATGATTAAAGATACGAACTTCGGAAAATGTCAACTGACCGACCGGGCAGAAGCAGAAACATCACTCAGGCTGGAAAACTGGATGGTTAGCAACCCTTATTTTAATGCACCGGTCGTTCAAACGGAAAACGAACCTGTACTAAAGCTGGAAGCATGGATGACGGACGAAAACAGATGGGTCAGATAAACAAAGAAAGATTGGAGTGAAGGATTATTTTGAACGAATTTTAAGGAGGAAAAAACCATGAATCTGGACAATACAAAAGCTCAAATGCGTAAAGGAGTTCTCGAATACTGCATCCTGCTTGTAATCGATGGAAAACCTTTGTATGCAAGCGACATCATTGAAGAACTAAAGGAATCGAAGATGATCGTGGTAGAAGGAACACTTTATCCGCTGTTAACCCGCCTGAAAAACGACGGGCTGCTGGCGTATAAATGGGAAGAATCAACTCAGGGGCCTCCACGGAAATATTACGAACTGACCGATGAGGGTCGCTTCTTCCTCAATGAAATGGGAGCTTCATGGAACGAGCTGGTCGAAGCTGTCAATATGATCAAAAAACATAAATAGATCATCTCCAGTATAAAAGAAAACGAATCGGAAAAAATATCCATCACATGAAAAAGACATTTACAATAAACATAAGTGGAAGTATTTTTCACATCGACGACGATGCCTTCGAAAAACTGCAGAAATATTTACACATGCTGAACCGATATTTCGGTGCTGCAATTGAAGGTCAGGAAATACTCCAGGACATTGAAGCCCGCATTGCGGAACTGCTCATCGAAAAGACCAGCAACAAGGTAGAAGTAGTTACCAATGAAATGGTTGACGAGGTTATTGCCCGAATGGGAAAACCCGAAGACTTTATGGAACCGGGAGACGAAGACACCTCGGAAAAAGCTCAGGAAGCTACGCCTCCGGAAGGAGAACAGAAAATACGCCGCAGGCTTTACCGCGACGGAGAAAGCCGGGTACTGGGAGGCGTTTGCTCCGGAATGGGAGCCTACTTCAACCTCGACGTGGTGATCCTGCGAGTCATTTTTGTCATCGCATTCTTTCTGAGCGCCGGAGCAGCTATGCTGGTTTACATCGTGCTGTGGATTGTTGTCCCCAAAGCAAAAACCACGGCTCAAAGACTCGAAATGAAAGGCAAAGAAGCCACGGTTACCAACATTGCACAATCAATTAAAGAAGAAGTAAATGAGGTTGGTGAAAGCTATAACAACTTCGTAAATACGAAAAACGAAAAAGGAGTTTCGCGCATCGATAGTTTTGGCGATATGGTTACCAGCGTTCTCAAAGTAATCTTACGGGTGGTCCTGCTGATTTTTGGAGCAGCACTGATCATTGGCGGTATCGTCAGCCTGATCGGATTTGTAACTTCAATGGCCATCGGAAACTCGTTCCTGCACGGAGCTCCCTGGCACTTTGGCTGGAGCTCGGATGTGGACATGCCTGCTTTGATTGGCAATTTTGTCAGCCCGGGTGCATACACCATTTCGATGATTGCCATCTCCATCCTGGTAGGAATCCCGATTCTGCTCATCCTTTTCATCGGCACCAAATTGCTGTTCAGGTATAAAACCAACAACAAACTCATCGGGCTCGGAACCTTCGGATTATGGCTGGTTGCCCTCATTACCCTGATTGCGGTCAGTGTCAGCCAGATTGGCAACTTCGCCAAACAAACGAGCCAAACGGTAACTCAGAAACTGGATTGTTCTCAATACAAAACACTGTATCTGGAGACCTCGGACGATCTGTATGAATCGATGATTGACGATAAAATCTCACTCGACCGGATGAAAATTGCCGTGGTTAACGGAAAAGAAAAATTACTGGGACATCCGCGCTTTACCATCGAAAAAAGCAGTACCGGCGAATATCTGCTCCTGATCCGAAAACGGGCCCGCGGCAGCGATACCGAAGATGCTCAGAAAAATGTCGAAGTGATCGAATACAACTTTGCACAAAAAGACTCAATACTCAAGTTCGAGCCTTATTATTTCCTGAAAGACAATGCCAAATGGCGCGAACAGGAAGTATCAATGATCCTGAAAGTTCCTGAAGGAAAATCAGTGTATCTGGACAAAAAGATGACAGATATTATCTACGACATCGAAAATGTCGAGAACATGTGGGATGACGACATGGTAGGCAAAACCTGGACCATGACCGCCGACGGGCTTGCACTAAAACAAGCTGATATTCAAACAACAAAGTAAATCTCAATTTAATAATCAGGCAAAAGGCTGTCAGTTGATCTGGCAGCCTTTTCGTTTTTTCAGGTTACCCTAAAAGTTCATACAAAAAACGGTCTCTTTCCCCTGAACCGATCTGGCCTGTAAACTTCCGCCGTGTAAACGCATTATTTGCCGCGAAAGGCTTAATCCGATACCCGAACCATTCTCGCGGGTTGTAAAAAACGGTATAAAAATCTGCTCGGTTATCTCCTCCGGAATTCCCGGTCCGTTGTCGCTCACCAGAATCTCAGCCCGATTAGTATTGCTGTATCCTGCACGAATCTGAATACGTCCGTCGGGCTTCTCACCGATCGATTCCAGA
>JAEUSS010000025.1 GCA_016788685.1 Prolixibacteraceae bacterium
CCTGTGATAAACAACTGGAAGAAGTCCCCAAAAGTTTCCTGTCTCCCAATAACTTTTTCAATACTGAAGCCGAAGGAGTTCTGGCCGTAAACGGGGTATATCGTTTAATTCCCGACTTATTTAAAAGCACCGGATTTTGGGGTGTTACAGAGAACGGCTGCGATGACATCATGGTAAAACTGTATGGAAATGTTGCCGAGACCTATCAGTATGATGCGGCAAATACCGGCGGTGCAAATAGTGTCTGGAATTACAGCTATTCTACCATTATGAATGCCAATATGGTGTTGGCTCGTTTACCCAAGTCTCCGATTAAAGAAGAAATGAAGAATCGCCTGATGGGTGAAGCGCTATTTATTCGGGGGATGCATTATTACTTCCTGGCAAACACTTTTGGCGATGTGCCGCTTTGGACCAATGAACTTGATATTGCGGTGGTCTCAACGATGGGAAGAAGCCCTTTGTCCGAAGTCCGGGCTCAGATCAAAAAAGACCTGATTGAGGCTGCGGGCTACCTCCCGAATAAGTTTACCGGCGCAGATGTTGGCCGGGCCAATAAAGCGGCAGCCTTATTGTTGCTTGCCAGACAGTACATGATTGAAAAGAACTGGGCGGAAGCAAAAGCAGCTGCAACAACCGTATCAAAGATGACGGAGTATTCCCTGATGCCGAATTATGCTGATTTGTTCGACATTAAAAAGCGAAACGTAGCAGAGTCCGTAATGGAAATTCAATTCCTGCGTGATGCAGCAACTTCAATGAACTACATTACCAACGACCGTTATACTTTCTTTATGCCCCCGTCTGATTCTCCCGGGGTTTTTGCAGGAGTGAATTTTGGAAACAGTAAGTTGCGCAGCTACGAGGTGTTTTATCCCTCGGTGAAATTTGTCAATTATTTTGAAGCCGGCGACAAACGTCGCAATGTTGTATTGGCCGACGGGTTTAACGGAAAACCATTTAACCGGATGAACCAGTACAACAATATGCCGTTTTTTGGTTCCAAATTCTGGGATTTGGACGCCAGCGATTATTACTCCGGAAAAAATCTTCCGTTCCTTCGTTTTGCTGAGGCCTTTCTGATTCTGGCAGAAACAGAAAATGAGCTGGGAAACACAACCGTTGCACATACCTGGATCAATAAAACGCGTGAGCGTGCCGGCATTGCTCCGCTCAGCGGTTTATCTCAGTCGCAGATGCGTGAGGCAATCCAGAAAGAACGGGCTATCGAGTTTTGCGGCGAATTCCAGCGTCGCTGGGATCTGATCCGTTGGGGCAAACTAATCGAGACTGTAAAGTCAGTTGCCGCCGACAATCCTGAAGGCGCGGCCAATATCCGTGAACACCACCTGCTGTTCCCCATCGACGAGAATGAGCTGATCAAGAACAGTGCACTGGAGCAAAATCCAGGTTATTAATTAAAACATGGAAGATGAGAGCAGAATCCGCTTTTGGGAATTTCTGCTCTCATTTCAAAAACAACCCAAACAAATATGCTGTACCGAGTTAAAAATTTTATTCTTCTGGCAATTGCAGCTTCTGCATTTGTTTTTTGTTCAAAAGAGGAAGGAGCCGATGTTGTTAAGGGGGAAATAGAAGTGCGGGTCAGCAATGAAACGGCACAACCGCTGGCTGGCATCGAAATACAATTGTTTTTAAAGTCCGCCCCTCTAAATAAGCTGGCATCTGTTGTTTCAGACGGTGAAGGGAAAGTGACTTTTTCAGAATTGGATGCCGGTTTATATGGGGTAAAAAGCGTTAACGCAGACTGGATCCCGGCAGAAGAGAAGGTCTCGTTGCTTTCCGGTCAGAAAGCCAAAACCATTTTGCAGTTGTCAAAGCCTTTTGAAAAACTCACAATTCTGAACTATAACGTATTGCAAGGATTTGAGAATAATCAGGAAAAAAAAGACCGCTTCATTGCATGGGTAAAGAAAATTAATCCCGACATTATTTTGTTTCAGGAATTAAACTATTTCAAGGAATCAACCTTGGTTGCATTTACCGAGCAGTTTGGCCACCCCTACGCGGTAATGACCAAAGAATCAGGTTATCCCACCGGGATCAGCAGCCGATTTCCTATTCGCGGTGTTGACCGTATCCTTCAGGGATTAACGCACGGATACGTGGTTGCTTCGGTAAAAGACCTGACACTCTTCAGCATACACCTGTCGCCCAGCTCTTTATCTGACAGAATCAGCGAAATGAATATCATCTTAAAACGGGAAGAACAACTCCCCGATGATGCCTTAACTCTGATTTCCGGCGACTTTAATTCGTATTCGCAATACGACAAAGACATGTACGGACCAAATTTTGAAGCTGATATGCTGGCTCGCAATAAAAATGTGCCTGTCGATTTTACAGCCACTAACGCTATTATCAGCGCAGGCTTCTCTGATACGCAAGCCATTTTTAATTCTCCTTTCAAGAGAACTATACCTACCGCCAAATACCTGACTCCGGGTATTGCCGGTGCCCGGTACGATTATGTCTACATAAATAACAACCTGAGCCAGTACTGCAAATCATCCGAAATAATCCATGACCCGGTGACGGATGAATTATCGGATCACTATCCGGTATTGATAACAGTATCAAGAAAATAAAATTCAATATTCTTACCCTCAGCTAAAACATGGATTTTGTCAGTATTTAATCGCCTTAAGGGATTATCCGATTGACAAAACCCATGTTTTATCCATTACTTTCAAGCTGCGTTCGATCCCGAACACACTCCGGAAATGGATTTGGGTACCGGAAAGCACCTCCTGTCTGATTCTTTTACAACCCATTTACGACCTCAGAAGTTGGCTTCTACGCCGGTCTTTTTTAGCTTTGACTATCCTAAATAGTATTGCAAACTGAGACGATGGAAAAAATCAGGTCACTTGCCCAAACCGGCTTCGATGAGCTTTTTGCTGCTTTCAGAGAGGCTTTTAAAGACTACGACATACAACTTCACAAACACGAGCTCGAAATCATGCTGTCCCGTCGGGGATTTGTTCCCGAATTGTCATTCGGAGCTTTTTACAATGAAAAGCTCGTCAGTTTTACCCTGAACGGAATAGGTACCTTTAACGGAATCTGTACTGCTTACGATACCGGAACCGGAACGGTCGAAGCTTTTCGGGGCAAGGGATTAGCCAGTCATATTTTTCAACATTCCATTCCTGAATTAAAGAATGCAGGCATTCGTCAATATTTGCTGGAAGTTCTTCAGCACAATACGAAAGCGGTTTCAGTGTATCAAAAAATGGGTTTTAAGGTTAACCGCGAGTTTAATTATTTTGTAGAGAAAGCCGAAAATATACGCCCCCGCCCAGCCGGATTACCGGACGGATATCAGCTTCGGCCGGTTGGACTCGAACTGAAAGAGCAGATGAGCGCCCTGCATGACTTTGTCCCTTCGTGGCAAAACAGTTTCGAATCGGTGGCCCGCCGTATGAACGATTTTGTGATCCGGGGCGTTTTTGCGGAAAACACATTGATTGGTTACTGCATTTTTGAGCCTGATTCGGGAGACATCACTCAATTAGCGGTTGCTCAGGCACACCGAAACCGGGGAATTGCTGGCTGCCTAATTCGCGAAGCGATCAGCATCAACAAACATCCCAATCTAAAATTAATCAATACCGATGTCAGTCAGGAAGATGTAACCCGTTGGGCCGCTTCAATCGGGCTGACACTTCGGGGACAACAGTTTGAAATGAGCAGAGAAATCTAAAAAATCCTCGTTAGTCTTAATTTCTTTTTAATCAACTAAACCTCGGAAAGCCTGAAAATATCGGGATTTTTTGTATTTTAGGTTTTCAAGGCATCATCGATGCATAACATTGAGACACTTTCTAAAAAATTACTTGATATGAGCAAAAACTATTGTCTGATCATGGCAGGAGGTTCCGGAACCCGATTCTGGCCTCGCAGCCGGGTGGCAAAACCCAAACAATACCTCAGCCTCTTCGGAGAAAAATCACTCATTCAGGAGTCGGTGCAGCGATTTGCCAATTTTATTCCGGAAGAATCAATTTACGTGGTTTCGGCCAAAAGCCAGCAGGCAGTTCTGGAATCGCAAACCGGCAACCTGCCTAAAGAAAACCTGATTTTTGAACCTGTCGGAAAAAATACGCTCCCGGCCATCGGTTTGGCAGCTTTGTTTATCGCAGAGAAAGATCCGGACGGAATCTTGATTGTATCGCCGTCGGATCACCTGATTCAGAACGATGAACTCTTCAGGCAAACCATCGAATCAGCAGCATTGATTGCCGGGCGTAAAGACGGAATTGTTACCATCGGTATCACTCCGAAACATCCGGCAACCGGTTATGGTTATGTGCAAACATCTGAAGAAGTTAACATAGGCCAGCCCATCCGGTCGTTTGCGGTTCAGAAATTTAAAGAAAAACCAAGTCTGGAAGTAGCCACCAGCTACCTGCAGCAAGGTGGATTCTTCTGGAACAGCGGAATATTTATTTTCAAGGTTTCTGTTTTCCTCAACGCTGTTCAGCAATTTGCTCCGGCATTGCATGCGGATTTAATGCGGATTAAAGAGCAGATCGGATCGGCAGATTATGAAAGTGCACTGGATAAAATCTATCGTGAAGTAGAGTCTATTTCAATCGACTACGGAATTCTGGAAAAAGCATCAAACGTTTTTCTGGTACAGGGCGACTTTGTGTGGAACGACCTTGGAAGTTGGGAGGAAGTATATAAATATGATCAGAATAAAGACGAAAACCGGAATTCGGCAGCCGGCGAGGTAGTTCTGATCGACACCAAAAACTCATATGTATACGCACCCAACAGCCTGGTAGCAGTTGTCGGAATGGACGATGTAATCGTTGTACAAGAAGGCGATACCATTCTGGTTTGCAAACGAGACCGAACCGAAGACATAAAAAACGTAGTCGGAGAAATCACAAAACGGAAACTGGACCAGTATCTGTAGTATCCGCTGTATCCTTTTTTGGGCAGCCTGTTAATCTCAGTTAACTGGCTGCCTAAAAAAAAGAAACTCTGCCACACAATCTCTCCGGAGCCTTGTATTACCGGAATATTTCCGGGCTCTCCTTTCTGCTGATTTCGGATCACGTGAGCCTTCTCCGCAGAAATCAGGCAGCCCTAATCCAATGATTGAATGTGCATTTCGTTGCCTCGCGGGAAGGATAAAAGCGGGCAAGTAGTAAAACACTGAAAATTAAAGCGTACATTTGGCAAAAATACAGATTTAAAGATTGGTGACCTGATTCACTGATTTCTCACAATTCGTTTATCTCTGCACTGATTTAAAGCTGTTTTTACTCCTGATAGCCCGGATGCCTGAAGGAATCAAATTTTGAACAATAAAATATAATTATTTATGGGTAGGTCACAAGAAACTTTCAACAAAAAAGAAGTTAGGAACAAAAAAGAAAAAAAGAGAAAAGAAAAAGAAATGAAGAAGTTGACCCGGAAAGAAAATGACAAGGGCAGCTTTGAAGATATGATTGCTTATGTTGACGAAAATGGCATGTTGACTTCAACACCTCCGGATCCGACCAAAAAGAAGGCGATTAAACTGGAAGACATTGAAATCAGTATACCTAAAAGTGATCCTAACCAGGTCCTTGATCCGATCAGAAAAGGAACGGTTACCTTTTTCAATGACTCCAAAGGATATGGCTTCATCAGGGATTTAGAAACTCAGGAAAGTGTTTTTGTGCATGTAAATAACTTGCTTGAACCAATCAAAGAAGGTAATCTGGTTAATTTTGAGGTAGAAATGGGTCAGAAAGGACCTACTGCCGTCCAGGTAAAACTTTACAAGGAGCCCAAGCCTGCTGGCGTACCCGCTCCGCCTTCTGAACCTGAAATACTTCCTTAAAGCTTCTGCTCCGGCAACCGTTCCTGCCCACACTGATTAAACCCATGCAACTGCCGGGTTTGAATGAACGTTTATACTGATGAAAAGCCATTCTCGAGAGAAATGGCATTCATCCGTGAAACGTCTGTTCCCTGAATAATTAACGCAAGCAATCCGGCTAAATCTTAAGCTTAATTTTCAACCGCCCCAAAACTGCAGTAATTCCAACAATAAGCATTGCAAATACAAGCGATTTGAACAGCCCGATTATTCCGGCCTTCAGGAATGCCGGCAGTGTAAACGCATAAACGACTGAACTGTAATAAACATACGGAATCAGATAACAAGTCAGTGTGCTTGTTCCGGCCGGCTTGATCAGCTCAAACCAGTTTGCCTTTCTTTTCAGATCGACCAAAAAATAAAGCAGAGCAAAGCATATAAACGCAATCCCGTTACAAAGAAACACCCAGGTTGGTGTTGCCTGAATTTTCGAAATAATGAAAAAATTGCGCAATACAAAACCACCGATCACCAACAAACTACCCGCTCCAATGTATAGCAGTGGTAACTTCTGCCGCTGTTCCGAACTGATTGCCCGATCGAGTAAAAGGCTGGCAGCTATACCGGCAAAGGCAAAGCCCTGAAAGGCCCCACCTCCCGGAATTGGTGTTTTCAGCCAACCGGCATGTTCGGCAATATTCAGCAAGGTAAATATCAGCCATGCCCCCAGCAACATCAGATTCGACTTGCGGATGAACAGATAAACGGGTGCCGAGATCAGGTAGGTCCAGCCAATGAGTCCCAGAATTCCCCACCATTGCGGAGTCATGGGTTCAGAGCCATCTTTCCCGCCTTTAAAAACGAGCGCCAACACAATCAGCAAAGCAACTCCGGCAAGCTGCATTCCGGCAAACAGGTACTTTTTCCAGCCTGAAGACTTCGGATATACATTCCAGATCAGGAAAAATCCGGTAACCATCAAAATTTGAAACCATCCGCGGCTCAAGCCTGAAACCTCAACATTCAAATCAGAAATATTGACGGTGAAAAAGCCCATAACCAGCAAGGCCAGCGAGCGAAGTAGAATGTGCAGCAAGATTTTCGGATGAGTGTCTCCTTTATCAATCCGGTTGCGGATTGCATAAGGTATCGCCATACCAACAATAAACAGGAAACAGGGAAAAATAATATCCGAGAACCCAAGAAAATCCTGATTTGCTTCAGCATGTTCCATCCATACAGGTACTCCGGTCAAAGACCCTAAATCATTTACAAAAATCATCAGCAACATGGTAATTGCCCGGAAAACATCGATAGAAAAAATACGGGTTTGCATGAGAAGGTAGTTTCAGGTATTATGAAAACGGAACAAATCGTTGATTACTTTTTTGATGTGCTTTGAGCTTCAATTTCGGTAAACAGGGCTTTGAAGCAATTCGTCTGGGTATTTACATCAGCTTTCGGATCAGTCTTTCTTCCGTAAAATTCGTCCATAAACTGTCCGGCCCCCGACCATATGGTTTGCACCATTCCCTGAAAACGCTCTTTCATTTCCGGAGTAACCGAAGCTCTGAACCGAAACATATCCTGCGTTTGTTTCACGGCGTTCTCCGGATTTCGCCACGGGCAGGTGACCACATTGAAGCCTTTGGTTGCAAAATAAACAGCCGTCTGGTCGGGACGTTCGTAATGCCAGTCGCAAATCATCACGTCTTTATTAATCAAATCAACAGCCCGGTGCGTATTGTTCATACTGGCTTCCCACATGCCTATTCCGGTGGTTTTTCCGTCTATCAGGCGGTCGCCCCAGATCCAAAGCTGACGGTTTTTCAGCGCCAGGTGATTGCGGATCAGGTTTACCTCGCCGGCAAACAATTCAGCTTTGTCGCGGCCCGAACAGCGGGGACATTTATCATCGCCAATGTAAAAAACTTCGTCCATCCCGGCATGGAAAGCATCGGCTTCAAAGACTTCGCAAATTTCGTCCATCAAAGCAAAAACCACAGGGTGAACTTCGGGATGAAGCGGACAGTAACTTTTGCAATACAAGCCGTCGGCATTGGGCCATACGTATTTTTCGGGCATTTTTACATGGGGCGTTTCATCAAAATCAGGATGAACCGTCAATAAATTCTCAAGGCCACCGGCCCACGACTGGTGCCCGAGCAGATTAATTTGCGGAATCACACGAATCTGATTCTTCCGGCACACCTCAACGAGCTTTTTAACCTCAGCCTTCGAAAGGGCTGACTGGTCGCGCAATTCTGGATGACTTTCAAACTGGTAGTTGTAATCGACCCGAAGAATCAGCGTGTTAACTTTTCGCGGAGCAAGTTCTTCGGCTATGAATCGAACAAAAGACTCTGTTTCAGAAGGTTTTGGCGCACCGATACAAAAACCTCTGACTGGAAGCGTACTTTCGGCAGTCATTTGGGAATGAGCCACATTCGTAAACAAAAACGAAAATAAAACGATGAAAAACATACGTGATTTAGTCATGACTTCAGGCATTTTACGGTTAGCATTGAGGCAGTTAAGTTGGCGAAAAATCATGAAAAACCAAAATCGCCCGAAACAGTGATTCTGGTCTCGGAGAGTGACCAATTTGAACCTCCCGCCGGACAATATCCTTTTTAACTGATTCAGTCGCTCAAAAGTCATTTCACATTAAATATGATCAGTGAAACTAAAATTGAGTCCTCTGTAAACCCATGTTTCGGAAAATGTTTCCTACCTTCAGCTAAATTTAAATATCACAATTATAATGGCAAAGAATAAAAAGAATAAAAAAGCCAAACTGGTGGAGGCATTTAACAAGCCAAAACTGAAAAATGCAATCCTGACTGTATTTTACGATAATCCTGAACGAACATACAATTACAAACAAATAGCCGAACTCCTCAAGGTAAAAGATCCGGAAATCACCAAACTTGTTTTTGTTGTTCTGGAAGAATTGACTGAAAATAACAACCTGCAAAGTGTACAGCGAGGCAAATACAAACTGAAATCGCGTAGCGGTGCAGTGTGCGGTATCGTTGAAATCCAGCCTCAAGGTTTTGCTTATGTTGTCAGCGAAGAACTGGACAAGCCTGTACTCGTTTCGAGCCGTAACCTGAATCACGCTATGGAAGGTGATAAGGTGAAAGTTCAACTGTACGCCATGCGCAAAAAGCAGCAACCCGAAGGCGAAGTCGTTGAGATTGTGGAGCGTGCCAAATCGGTTTTTGTCGGTACAATCTCCCGGTCGCGCAATTTTTCTTTCCTCATTCCTTCCGGGAAATCGGCTTTCGATTTATTCATCCCGAATGAAAAACTGAACGGAGCCAAAGACGGGCAGAAAGCCATTGCAAAAATTACCGAATGGCCGCCGCGTGCAAAGAATCCGTTTGGCGAAATCATTGAAGTACTGGGCGATGTGGGCGACAACAATGCCGAAATGCATGCGATTCTGGCCGAATACGAACTACCTATCCGGTTTCCGGAAAATGTACTGAAAGCCGCTGAAAAAATACCGGACGAAATTTCGGAAGACGAAATACAACGCCGCCGCGACATGCGCGGAGTAACCACTTTCACCATCGACCCGCTGGACGCCAAAGATTTTGACGATGCCCTTTCAATCCGGAAACTGGATAGCGGCCTCTGGGAAGTCGGAGTTCACATCGCAGATGTTTCACATTACGTAAAACCCGGCAGCATCCTCGACGAAGAAGCCTATGATCGTGCGACTTCGGTTTACCTGGTTGACCGCGTAGTACCCATGCTCCCCGAAAAACTGTCGAACGGAGTGTGTTCGTTACGTCCCAATGAGGACAAGCTCTGTTTTTCGGCTGTATTCCAGATGAACGACGAAGGCGAAATACACAAACAGTGGTTCGGGAAAACTATAATTCATTCGGACAAACGTTTTGCCTATGAAGACGCTCAGGCAATTATTGAAACCGGAGAAGGAGACCTGAAAGATGAAGTACTGACGATGAACCGCCTGGCTGTAAAATTGCGCGAATCCCGCTTCAAAAACGGATCAATTGCTTTTGAGCGCGTAGAAGTAAAATTCAACATCGACGAAAATGGCAAACCGCTTTCGGTTTATTTTAAAGAGGCCAAAGAGAGCAATCAGCTCGTCGAAGAATTTATGCTTCTGGCTAACAAACGGGTTGCCGAATTCATCGGAAAAACAAATGATAATAAAAATGCCAAAACCTTTGTTTACCGGATCCATGACAAACCAGATCCGGACAAGCTACTGAATTTCAATCATTTTATTCATAAGTTCGGATACGGGCTCCAGTTGGGGACTCCCGGACAGATTTCCAAATCGATGAATTTGCTGATGAACAACGTCAAAGGCAAAAATGAACAGAATGTGATTGAAACACTGGCTATCCGGACAATGGCCAAAGCCGCCTATTCAACCCGCAACATCGGGCATTATGGCCTCTCATTCGAGTACTACACCCACTTTACATCGCCCATCCGGCGTTACCCCGATGTGATGGTTCACCGCCTGCTCGAACGCTATCTGGAAGGAGGCCGAACCGTGAACGCCCAAAAATGGGAAGAAATGTGCAAACACTCGTCGGATATGGAGAATAAGGCCGCTAATGCCGAACGTTCGTCCATCAAGTACAAACAGGTTGAGTTTATGCAGGATAAAATCGGGCAGGAATTTCCCGGTGTGATTTCCGGAGTAACCGACTGGGGTATTTATGTCGAATTGGAAAACAAATGCGAAGGGATGGTATCGGTCAATACGCTGGACGATGATTTCTACATTTTCGATGAAAAGAACTACTGCCTGATTGGGCGCCATGCCCACCGGAAATTTCAGTTAGGTGACGAAGTGAACGTTGAAATCGTGAGGGCCAATCTGGAAAAGAAACAACTGGATTTCCGCCTGATTAAAGAAAAAAAGAAGAAATGAGCTCCTGCTTTTTTCGGCCAAACTGGAAAAAAACAGAGTGAGATTGTAAAATATTAGAAAATGTACAGTTTCTTTGTGGTATCATGAGGGGTTTCCTCATTTTTGAAATTAAACTTATATTTGTTTACAGATTGAAATAATTCACTTGTTATGGCGATGAACTTTGAAACCGGGTCGAACAAAAAAGACGCAAACCGTGAAAGCATTCTGAAAATAGCCCAGGAAATCTTCAGCAAAT
>JAEUSS010000071.1 GCA_016788685.1 Prolixibacteraceae bacterium
ACTTCTCTCCCAGCGAAGGAACTCCCGGAACCATTGTGACAATTAAGGGCACCGGTTTTGACTTTACGGCATACAATACAAGCGTAAAATTCGGGACTATAGCATCGTCGATCGTAAGTGTAAGTCAGACTGAAATAAAAGCTGTTGTCCCTTCTGACGCACCAGTTGGATTGATGAAATTACTCATCACAAGTCCCTGGTACATTGTTTCAACCGACACCGATTTCACTGTAAAAAAGTGACGCCCTCGTTAACAGAGGTCTTGCACTAAAGAAACTGCCTCGTTATGTATAAAAAATCCCGAAACCTTCAACAGATTTCGGGATTTTTTATATACACGGAGCTGTGTGGTTGTCAGAACTGATGATAAATACTTTCTTCCAGATACGGATGTTTTCTCGGGACCAGACTGGCTTTTGATAAGGTATTGGTTACAACCAACGTAAACAAACCCAAAAATCCGAGGTAAGTGCCCACTTCGAGCAATCCGAACTTGGCCTCCTTTACTACAGCCGGCCATATGTAATAATAAAGTTCGGTGTACTGCCCGATGATCAGGACAATGATAACCGGAAGCATAAAGACTTTACTTCGGGAAGTCATTCGTGGCATCAGGAACAAAAACGGAATGAACCAGTTCATGATAATATTAGCATAAAATAAAACTCCGAATACGCCTTGCGAGCGATTGACATAAAACATGGTTTCTTCAGGAATATTTCCGTACCAGATCAGCATAAACTCGGCAAAATTAAAATAGCCCCAAACAATGGAAAGCATAAAAATATACCGCGAAAAATCGTGCAGATGGCTGCGGTTTAGCATACTCAAATGACCTATTTTATGAAGAATAATTACAATCAGAGCAATTACTGTTGAGGCATGCAAAAAGGCTGCGATAAAACTTTTTGCAGCAAACAAAGCACTAAACCAATGAGGTTCCAGTGACATAATCATATCAATTGCAAAAAGCGTAAAACTGATTGCGATGATAAAGATGATCACTTTCGAATATTTTTCTGATCTGTAAAAATGCTCCAGACCGCCTTCAGCATCTTCTTTCAACGATATTTTCCTCAGCAGCCGGATCATCACAATCCATAATCCGAAGAAAAGAATGACCCTCACAAAGAAAAACGGGACATTCAGGTAAGGTGCTTTGTGAGCAATCAGCTTATCAATTTCGGTAATTCCTTCGTGCGACCAGTGAAACAGCGAATGCATACCAAAATACATAATCAGGAAAAAGACCGCAGCAACAGGCACATACGATGCCATCGCTTCGGGAATGCGCTTGAATGCCGCCGACCAGCCTGCCTGGGCAATGTATTGAATGGCGCCAAAGAACGCGGCTCCGATAGCCAGTGAAACGAAATAATAGTTGTTCAGCAAATAGTTGGCCCAGGCCCGGTGCGGATCGGTAATAAATCCTGCTACCATTGAGATTACTCCGATTCCAATCAGTCCGAACAACAAGTATCTGAAGTTCTTTTGAACGATTAATTTATCTTCCATGCTGTTGCTCATTTTCTACTGTTTATGCAAAACATTTTTTATATACATTGCCACTTTCCACCGATCGTCAGGCCTGACCTGAGAACCGTGCTGAGGCATTACTCCAAACCCGACTGTAATCACGTGATAGATTTCGCCTTCCGGATTATTCCTGATTTTGTCGGACAATAAACTTGCCGGAGGAAACGGATATTTTTTGCTGGTAAACAAAAAACCTTTCCCATCACCGGTATCGCCATGACAAGTGGAGCAATAAACTGTAAAAACCTGTTTCCCGCGAGCCAGGTTCTGCTCGTTAGCAGCTAACGGATTAACCAATTCCTTCCCTGCTTTAACCCGATCTTCAT
>JAEUSS010000098.1 GCA_016788685.1 Prolixibacteraceae bacterium
ACCGGCTCCCCGGTGAAACCGACCAAACCATCCATCACCTCTCCGTTGATGCCCTTGACAGCATCATTTACCAAAATGGCCGGAAAAACATATTTTTTCATAAACAAACTGAATTTCAGGCGCCGGAACAGAGTATTCGGCCGGGTTACAAACACCATCTGATCGGACTGGATTTAGCCGGACTGGCCTTTTACCACAACCTGACCTTTTCATACGAATACCTTCCGGGAAAAGCGTCCGTTGGCTTCAAAACCGCATATGGCAGAAACATCAGATCAATGGAAGCATTTGATTACTATTACAGTTTCAACTTTGGCAGCTTTCCGGAATGGACTTTCAGAGCCGGAATAAATGGCTATATTTTCCCTCAGCGCACATTTCGGTTCGGTTCCGGAATGTACTACCTGCTCGGCTCGTACCCCGTTCTGGAATACGGGTTTAACAACAGCAACTCCGACTTCTGGGAGATTACCGGCAATAAAGAACTTCGCGGACTGGTATTCTGCGCATTTGGCTTTTACAACATTACCAAATATCTGGCTGCAAACCTGAGTTGGGATATTCCCGTTGCCATGACTCCCGAGTCGCGGACCATTTTGCGTTGCGAACTGTTGCTGAATTTCTAACTATATGATATTTAACCCCATGAAACTCTATCAAGAAATTTACCTCCGGAACAATAAACCATTCAGAAAATGGACTGCAATCATCCTGACATTTGCGATACTTAACCTGTCGGGTGGCTGTCACAACTATTTCAGGATAAATTCATCGCCCCGCCCGTCAGCCGATCAGATAAGCCTTCAGGCTGATGCCCGGAAAACCATCATCATCCATTTTAACGACGACAAATGGCTGCTGAGCGATGTTCTGGTCGGGAACGATACGGTCAAAGGCCGCCTGAACGAATACCGGATGCCGCCCCTGTTAACACCGTTAAAACCCGATAAACCTAACCGCTATCTGACCCGCCCGATCCTGAATCAAAGATATCTGCTGAAAGAAGTACACCTCTACTTAGATGAATTTACCCAAAAGGAAAACAATCAGGTGGCCATACCGGTGAACGCCATCAACCGGATTGACATCTACGACAAAGATACCCAATCCACTGTCGGGTCTTATTTCCTCGGAACGCTTGGTATAACCGCAGCTGCTTTTCTCGTTATCGGAGTTATCGTTGCGCTGACCAAAGAGTCGTGCCCCTTTATTTACAGCTGGGACGGCACAAACTACCAGTTTGCCGGCGAGATATACAGCGGAAGCATCCATCAGCCACTCGAACGAAACGATTACCTGAAACTGCCCTGCTACCCCAACCAAGCTTCGTATACCCTGAAAATAACCAACGAAGTACGTGAAATTCAGCACACCAACCTGCTCGAACTGCTGATCGTCGATCACGATGACAGCACAACGGTTCTGGCAGACAAAAACGGAATCATACACCGCATGGGGCAAACGCTGCCTCCCCAACGGGCAACTTCGCTGAGCGGCGACAATGTAACAGCGCTTGTCGCTCAAAAAGACAGCTTGTTTTACCAAAGCAATCCGGACGATCCGGAACTGCCGCTGAAAGACGGAATAATTCTTGAATTTCCCGCACAGGGCAACGCCCCCGTGGCCAAACTGGCTATCCGCGCCAAAAACTCGATTGTGCTCGATTACATGATGGGACAGTTTCACGGGCTGTTTGGCTCGGCATACGATGCCTTTATGAAAAAACAACAGCATGTTCCGGAAGTAAAAATGCGCCAGTGGACCCTGGATCAGGGTATCCCGCTCGCGCTCTACGTGGAACGCGAAAACAAATGGGAGTTTGTGGATTACTACCACATTGCCGGCCCCATGAAATTTAAGGACGATGTTTTGCCGATTCAGCTCAGGGGCAACGAAACCAACCCGCTGAGGCTAAAACTTGAGTTTGGCAACTTCCTGTGGGAAATCGACTATGCCGCCATCGACTATTCGCCCGATCAGCAAACCACTGTCACCATCCTCACGGCACAATCGGCAATCAACGAAAATCAGGAAAACATTACCGGACTGATTACCGGCGACGACCAAAAATACTATACCCAGCCAACGACCGAAAACTATGCCGTGCTTACTTTCAACCTTCCGCCGGCAACCGCACCAAACCGTACCGTTATCTTACACAGTAAGGGGTGGTACCAGATCCTTCAGGACCCCAAAGGGAAACCTGATCCGGAATACCTGAAGGCCTTCAGGAATCCGGGCCGGTTTAATCAGTTTGTCAACTCCAGACTGATCAAAATGGCCGAACAGACAGGCCGTAAATAATTACAGCGAAAAAATCGCCAGACTCGAACCATGACTGAAAAAGCCAGACTATTGAACGGATGGAGAGCCCGGCTCATCCGGAAAAGAATACAACTTTTCCTGATCGGCCAGGCATTCAGGCTATACCACTCCCCTTTCCGCGCGGTTTCCGAAATGAAAAAGCTGCGCGATCTGCGAAACAGGGTGCATGGAACCAATACGGTTTCCAAATACATCAAATCCGGCGGACGGTATTTCTGGAATTCCGACTATTGCGGATACCCTTCGGATAAACTGAAAAGCCTTGTCTGCAATGAGTTTATCCGGAATAACAAAACGGGAACGACTCAAACGCCCATCCTTCAAACCCTGATCTGGGGAATCACCAACCGCTGCCCGCTCTCCTGCCTCCATTGTTACGAGTGGGACAACATTTCAAACACCGACAAGCTGGATCTGGACTCACTGGAAAAAATTCTGGCCATTTTCATAAACAGCGGCCTCAGGCACATTCAATTCAGCGGGGGCGAGCCGCTGGCCCGCTTTAACGACCTGGTTGTGCTGATCGGAAAAGCCTCAGCCTCGATGGACTGCTGGCTTTTAACCTCAGGCTTTGGCCTCTCGCCCGAAAAAGCTTTCGCACTTAAAAAGGCCGGGCTGACAGGAGTCAACGTGAGCCTCGACCATTGGGAACCCCGCCTTCACAACAACTTCAGGAACAACGAAAATAGCTTTGCAATGGTAATTGCTGCCGTACAAAACTGCCTGAGGGCTGGTTTGATGGTCAGCCTTTCGCTGTGCGCCACCCGCGAGTTTGTGACCGACGAAAACCTGATGAAATATGCTGTCCTGGCCAAAAATACGGGCGCTCATTTTATCCGGATTCTGGAACCCCGGGCTGCCGGAAAATTTACAGGAAAAGAGGTGTCGCTCGAAACTCATCAGGTAAAAACGCTGACCGATTTTGCCATCCGGATGAATTCGAACCCACTTTACAAAGATTTTCCGGTTGTGGCTTTTTTCGGGTATCATCAACGAAAATTGGGTTGCTTTGGTGCCGGAAACCGCTATGTATATGTCGACCCCAACGGCAACCTTCACGCCTGCCCGTTTTGCCGGGGCGAAGTTGCCAACGTGCTCGAAGTTCCTTTTCCGGTAATTATTGAAAAGGTGAAAAGCATCGGCTGCCACCAGTTCGGGAACACGAACGAAACACCCCGCCACTTCCGGAGTATGAGCGCAGGCGACATAAAATCTGATGCTTAGCAATCGCCCTCCGGGCAATAACAGGGAAGTAGTTTATTCAACCTGCCCTACAACGACCACGTAATTTTTACCATACTTTTTGGCGCATTTGGGGCAAGTGGTGTACCACATGAACCATTTTTTAATGGTATATCCCTTGGCTGCTGCCAGGCTCTCATAGTCTTTGCACCATTTCCCGGTATCGCGGAACGGACCTTCGTAAACTTTGGTGTAGAATTTACCGCTCAGAGTTGTGTTTTCAACTCCGGAGACTTCTTTATCAACGGCCAGATAAAGGTCCATGTTCCATTTCGAGGTGTGATCCGACAAACAAAGCCAGTCGGGCATAGTTGCGCCCGAGGCATTGACGCGTCGGTCGAGGCGTTTCATCACCCGCCCGAAATTCAGGGGCATGTAAAATAAGGTACACACTTTGTCGCAGATAAACCGCTTGTTTTCCCAGGTAAAGGTCTGGTCGTCCCACAGAATCGGGTCAAAAGGCGGGCAACATTCAAAATTGGTTTCAGAGGATGCCATAGTGATACAATTAAAAGGTTGTTTTCTGGTTTTTTATCTGCTGATAACTTACGCATCCCGCTCGTTATAGTTCTGATTTTAACCAGTTTTATCACGCTTCTCCTTCAACCGGC